>DASWIR010000101.1:0-3478 GCA_036397575.1 Alteraurantiacibacter sp.
TGCTCCATTCGCTTGTCGATTACCCGCTACGGACGATCACAATAAGTAGCATATACGCAATTGCACTAGGGTTATTGGTGGTAGCGAATCCTGACAGACGACGATTGCTTGCAACCTGAAATTTGCGTGCCTATGATTCGCGAACCAGGGAAGCAGGCGGTTGTGAGGGTCCAGAACACGTGATTTTCATCAAGGGATTCAAGGACTCCTTCGCGTCTATGCGCGGTTGGATCCTGGTGGCGGTGGCAATAGCCAGCGTGCCGCTCGCGGGTTGTGGAGGCACGCCCGAGCCGGTCATCGGCGCAACTTCCGCGTCACTCCCCGCAGGCGGAGAACGGCTCAACCTGCGCATGCCGACCCGGGCCAGCGAAGACTATCGGCTGGCGCCCAAGGATACGCTGCAAATTTCCGTGGTCGGCGAGCCGGAGCTGACGCTCGAAAGCGTTCGCGTGGGAGAGGATGGCGGCTTCATGATGCCGCTGGTCGGGCGCGTACAAGCCGCAGGTCTGACCCAGTTCCAGATCGCCGACGAGATACGCGACAGGCTCGCCACCAGTTTCGTGCGCAATCCCTATGTCACCGTGAACCTGGTGGCGCTGGATTCGCATTTCGTCACCGTGGACGGCGCAGTCGAGGATCCGGGCGTATTTACGTTCCAGCCCGACACCACGCTGCTTGGTGCGCTGGCGCTGGCCGGCGGGCCCAACCGGGTCGCCAGGCTTAACCAGATCGTGGTGTTCCGCGAGGTCGAGGGGCAGCAATTCGCCGCGCGGTTCGATGCCAACGCCATCCGCTCGGGCCGCATGATCGATCCGGTGCTCGAACCCAGCGACCGCGTGGTGGTTGGGGTTTCCGGCAGTTCACAGGCGTGGCAGGACCTGCTGCAGGCCTTACCCGCATTCGCGCTGTTCACGCGCCTTTAGGCTGGATCGCTGGAGACGAAAATGGATAGCGGCACGGCGAAAAACGGCAACGGCCACAACGGTTCGGTTCTCGACTGGTATTCGGAGGACGGCGAATATCCGGCGCAGCGCGCATTCGGCCTTGCCGAATTGCGGGCCATGGCCTGGCGCCGGCGCGGCATGATAGGGGTGCTGCTGGCTTTCGCCGTGATCGCGGGCCTGGTCATCACGCTGCTGATGACCCCGATGTATCGCGCGACCACCACCGTTCGGATCGACAATGAAAGCCTTCAGGTGGTCGAAGGCCAGGAAGTCACTCCGCTGGTCAGTGTCATGGATACGGACCGCTACATCAACACGCAGATGGAAGTGCTGCAAAGCAGCTCCATGGCGCTTCGTGTGGCCGATTCCCTCAACCTCGCACAGAATGACGAGTTTCTTTCCGAAGCCGGGATCGGCCCTTTGCCGGGCGGCATCCCCGAGGCCCAGGCGGTCAATGCCAGGCGACAGATCATCGCCGAAATCCTGCGTGAGGGTGTAAGCGCCGAAGTCGCGCAAAGAAACCGCATCGCTTCGATCCAGTTCGATTCGCGCAGCCCGGTATATGCCGCACGAATCGCGAATGCCTATGCCGAGAATTTCATTTCCGAAAACGTTCGCGGACAGTTCGATGCCAATTCCTACGCCAAGGATATCCTCGAAGAGCAGGTCGCCGAAGCGCAGGCCCGGCTGCGCGAAACCGAAATCCAGGCGGTGGAATATGCCCGCCAGAACGGTCTGATCGATACCAGCGCGGGGGGAGGAGAAGAAGGGGAGGAGAGCGGCGCGACCTCCATTGTCACCGCCAACCTTACCCAGCTCAACCAGAATTATATCGAAGCGCGCAGCAATCGCATCATGGCCGAGCAGCGCTGGCGCGCGGCCGAGGCCACCAGCCCGCTGGAACTGGCCGAAGCGCGCCAGAATGCGGCATTGCAGGCGGTCATAGGCGATCGGGCCACAGCGCAGGCACAGCTCGACAAGTTGCGCCAGCGCTATCTCGACGATCACCCGCAGGTCGAGCAGGCAAAGGCCGAGGTCAATGCGCTGACCAACGAGATCAACAGAATGGCGGGCCAGGTGCGCAATTCGCTGCGCACCGAATACCGGATCGCCCAGCGTCAGGAAGAGCAGCTGACCGAGGCGCGCAAGCAGCTCTCCAACGAGACGCTGGCCGAGCAGGATCGCCGAGTGCAGTACGGGATGTTGTCATCCGATGCACAGAACCAGCGTTTGCAGCTTGCCGAGCTTCAGCGCCGGTTGAGCCAGGTGAACAGTGCGTCGGACGTCGCGGCGAACAATATCACCATGGTCGATGCCGCTTCGGTCCCGGCCGATCCGTTCACACCGAATTTTCCCCGCAACATGCTGATCTCGCTGGTGCTGGGCCTGGCGGTCGGCTGCGGCCTCGCGCTGCTTCGCGAAGCCTTCGACGATGCGCTCCATTCGCCCGAGGACGCCGAGGCCAAGCTGGGCCTGCCGCTGCTCGGCACCACGCCGCTGGTCGCCGAGGACGAAACCGACATAGTGGGCGGGGAATTCGACGAACTGGCGGAAGCCTATTACTCGGTCCGTGCCGCCACCGATTTCGCCACCGGCGGCAATCGCAACAAGGTGATCCAGATCACCAGTTGCCAGCCGGGCGAAGGCAAATCGACCACGGCAGTCGCCCTTGCGCTCGACTATGCGCGGATCGGCCGCCGCGTGATCCTGCTCGACGGCGATTTGCGCAAGCCGACCCTGCATCGCCGCCTCGGCCTCAGCCGCGAAGTCGGCTGGATCAGCGCGCTGATGAACGAAGTGCCGCTGGACGGGGCGATCCAGTCGCTCGGGCCGGACAAACCCGATGTGCTTCCACTCGGCCCGACACCGCCCAATCCGGTGCAACTGCTGAGCGGAGAGCAGATGGGCAAGCTGATCGAGCGGCTGCGCGGCAAATACGATATCGTGCTGATCGACTCCCCGCCGGTGATGGGCCTGGCCGATGCGCCGCTGATCGCGCGCCATGCCGATCATACGGTGTTGATCGTCGAAGCCGGCAGGGCTCATTTCGGTGCCGCCCGTGCCGCGATCCGCAGGCTGCATGAAAGCGGCGCCAATCTCGTCGGCATCGTGATGACGAAGTTCGACTTCCGCAATGCCGGTTACGGATACGACTATCACTACAGCTATTACCGCTACACCGATCGCGAGGATCGGCCCGCAACCGCATGAACCAGGCTAGGCCTGGACCGGGTTCCGCCGGCATGATGCGCCCGGCCTTCGCAGTCCTGCTGAGCCTGGGTTTGCTGGCGCTGGTCTGGCTATCCGCTGCAGGCAGGACGCTGGCCATGCAGGGGGAGGAAATCGCCGCGGAACTGCCCCTGGCCCGCGAGGTGGCGGCACGCACCCTGCTTGCCGGCGGCGACAGCCCGCTGGCGCCGGCCGATGCCGAGGCCCTGGCCCGTTCGGCGCTTGCCCGCGCTCCGCTGCACGGCCCGGCGCTGGTCTGGCTGGCGGTCGATGCTGAACGCGGCGGAGATCTCGACCGCACGGCC
>DASWIR010000102.1:0-7042 GCA_036397575.1 Alteraurantiacibacter sp.
AGCTTGCCATGATCGGCCAGCAGGACGCCGTGGCGATAGAGCAGAACATTGCCTTTCGACCAGAATTCGAAATGGCCCAGCCAGACCTGCTCGTTCGCCCGCGCTACCAACTCGTAAATGGCGGGCCTCTGGGATTCCTGCACGAGCAAATCCGGCAGACTCAGCAATTGCAGCACACGGTCTTCCGCGCGCCAGATGCCGCGGATCTGATAGGCTGCCCAGCTCCCCTGCACTTCGCCGGTAAGCTCGTCCTCGTTGAGGCAACGGAAGGGCCAGCCATGCGCGTCGAACAACTGCGCCAGCATCTCCACCGGCGCGGTGCCCTCTTCTCCATCGAATTCGTTTGTGACGTTTCTCATGCCTGCATTCTTGCGGCCCGAATTGGCATTGCGGTCAATGCGCGGGAGCGGGGTACGAACTCAATGGGCTGGTCCGGCAGCGCTGGGGGAAACTCGACAAGCCTGTTAACAATATGTGCAAAAGCGGTGGAGCGCGAAATGCGGCTGCAATGCTTTCGCGCCTTCAGCGCGAACCGAGCGGCGTTACATCTTCGCCAGCGTCGCTGGTGAAGGAGAAGGAATCGACCCCTTTGCCCTTCAATTGGGTGACGATATCCTGCGCCACCTTCTCGCTTCGATAGGGCCCCGCGAGCAGGCGGTTGGTTGCATTCCAGGCGGCGAGGTGCCCGTCATATTCGCCAAGCAGGTCGCCCGACGCCCGGCGAATCCGCCGCCAGTCGAAGGCCAGCGCGCTGCGGTCCCGCCCGGTCGCCACCTGAACCCAGAAGCGGCGCGGATGCTCTTTCTCGAGCTTCGCCGTATCGACCTTCGGCTTGGGCTTTTCGCGGGGCGGCTCGAAACTGGAAAGATCGACAGCCCCGGCGCCGGGCGCAGGACCGTCACCCACCGAAGGCAAGGTGAAACCGGCAAAGGCCTCGGTGAGTTCGACCGGTTTCTCTCCCGCCGCGGCGGGTCCCGGCGCGGCTTGCGCGGAAGTGGAAGCCGGCAAGGCGGCAAGGTCGAAGCCCGGCCGCTCTTCAGCGGGATCCGGAGAGGCATCGCCAGCCGATTGCGCTTCCTCGCCCGTTTGAGCCGGTTCGGTCGATTGCGCCGTCGCTGCAACTTCGGCGGGTTGTGCGTTATTCTCCGCCATCTGGCGCGGCGGCACGGTATTGCCCAGCGGCTCGCCTGCCGGGACCAGTCGCGATCCTTCGCTTCGCTGATCCGCTGCGGACGGAGCCGCCGCGGACACGCCTCGGGACGCAGTGCCGAGATTGGCGACGCGCGGAAACAGGCCAAGACTGCCGGCAGCCACCTTTTGCGCCGGACTGAGCTGGGGGACGTAACGCAAATAAGGCTCCATGCGTGCTGCCTGCGTCGCAGGCAGCATGGCCTCGGCCACGGTCACCGCATCGTCGGTCCGCCCCATGGAGGCGAGCGCGAAGGCACGTGTGCGATAGGCGGCGCGGTCCCGCCGCGACATCAACGGACGTAGGGTCCGCTCGGATTCGCGAGCATCGCCAGTGATGGCGAGGCTGAGCGCGAGGCGGCGCACCGCCTCGTCCCCTTCTTCATTCTCTATCGCCTTGCGGTAGAGCTTTTGCGCACCCTTCTGGTCTCCCAGAAGGTCCAGCGCGAGACCTCGCTCGCTCGCCGCTGAATCCTCAGGCGCGCCCAATTCCTCGGCTTCCTCGAACAATGCCATCGCAACGCGCGGCTGGCCCCGGCGCAAAGCTACCGCGGCCAACCCCTGCTTGATCCGGTAGTCGCCCGGCGCGCGTTCCTCCGCCCGGCGGTAAAAGCCCTCTGCTGCGGATATATCGCCAAGCCCGAGCGCTATCCTGGCAGCCTCGAACAAGGCACGAAAGTCATAGGGATTGCGCGCGAGGATATTGACCTGCTCGTTGAGCTGACGCGTGAGCTGCGCCCGCGTGGCCGGCCCCGCTTCTTCGTCTTGCGCATAAGCCACTGGAGCGCCCAGCCCCAACGCCGCCGCCACGATCCAACTCCAGAGCACTCCTGTCTTCACCGTAAGATCCTGACCCTGGTCATGCCGTTGGCCTGGGCCGAGAACGCCCTGACCGAATACCGGGCCCGATTACTGGTTGTTCTGGCGGCCGAGAAAACGCGGGATATTGAGTGAGGACACGCCGTCCTCTTCCTCTTCATCCTCTTCCTCGCCTGCCTGAGGCCGTCCGGTTCGCGAAAGATTCGCCATACGTTCGAACAGGGTGCTGCCGCCCGCGATGCCGCCGCCGGCACCACCGCTGCCGGCACCGCCTTCTCCATCTGAAACCAGACCACGACGGCGATGCCCCCCATCCTGCGACGGTTCGTCAGAGGCGGCCAGACGGCTGGCATCAAGGAGCAACTCATCGTCGCCGTCCTCGCCTTCATCCGCCGCTTCCATGGTGAGTTCGAGCGGATCGAGCAAACCGCCTTCATCCTCGTCTTCGGATTCGCCCGCATCGGTCCAGTCGCCGCTATCTCCCGTTGCAGGGTCACGCTTCTTCAGCCCGCCAGCGAGCGAAGCATAGCCCGCGCCGGAACTCGTGCCTTCGAATTCTTCGTCATCGGCGGGATCAGGCAGGTCCTCGTCATATTCCTCCTCTTCTTCATCGGATGAATATGCGGAAGCATAGCCTGGCTCTTCCGCTTGCGGCTCACCAGTCGGCGCGTCGAAGGGCCGCACGGACGACATCCCCATCGCCTCGTCCGTTTCCTCCTCGTCCGCGCTGCCGAGCGGATCTAGACCGGCAAGCGGGTTGGCGCCCCCTTCAGCCAGCTCTTCCTCAGTCGGCAACGGCAGGACCGGCCGCTTGGGGCCGCGCACACCCAGCCCCATGCTCGGTAGCTGGTCGGCCATCCGTCCCCCATGCGCACTCTGGTCGATCCCGGTGGCCACCACCGAGACGCGGATCTTGCCTTCAAGGTCGGGATTGAAGGCCGATCCCCAGATGATGTTGGCGTCTTCATCCACCAGTTCGCGAATATGGTTTGCCGCCTCGTCGACCTCGAGCAGCTTCATATCCTCGCCGCCGATGATCGAAATGATCACCCCTTTCGCACCGGCCATGGACACGCCATCGAGCAGAGGATTGGCAATTGCCCGTTCGGCCGCCTCGAGCGCGCGGTTTTCGCCTTCGCCTTCGCCCGTGCCCATCATCGCCTTGCCCATCTCGCCCATTACCGAGCGGACGTCGGCGAAGTCGAGATTGATCAGGCCCGGCATCACCATCAGATCCGTGATCGACCGCACGCCCTGCTGCAACACCTCGTCGGCAAGCTGGAAAGCCTCCTTGAAGGTGGTTTCGGCCTTTGCGACGAGGAACAGGTTCTGGTTGGGGATGACGATCAGTGTGTCGACATGTTTCTGCAGTTCCTCGATGCCAGACTCCGCCGCGCGCATGCGCCGCGTGCCTTCGAACAGGAACGGCTTGGTCACCACGCCCACGGTCAAGACGCCCTTGCGCCGCGCCACTTCGGCGATCACCGGTGCAGCGCCAGTCCCCGTGCCGCCGCCCATGCCAGCGGCGATGAAACACATATTCACGCCGTCCAGCGCCCGTTCGAGTTCGTCCGCCGTCTCTTCGGCAGCCGCGCGGCCGACTTCGGGCCGCGAGCCCGCGCCGAGGCCTTGGGTGATTTCGGGGCCGAGCTGAATGCGATGATCCGCCGTCGAGCTGTTCAGCGACTGCGCATCCGTATTCGCAACGATGAAATCGACGCCCTCGATCTCGGCCGCGATCATGTTGGCGATCGCATTCCCGCCGGCGCCGCCGACCCCGATCACGGTAATGCGCGGACGCAACTCCTCAACCGAGGGGGGGCCGATATTGATGCTCATAGCTCGTTCTTTCCAAGTGGCGATTTTCGCCGACGAAACTGTATCAACTCATAGTGCCACAAAGCGAATCGCGGGTGCAAAAGGTAAATCGCCTTATCCACAACCCGCCTCACGTCGTCGCATGGCCTGGCGCAAAGGTGCCAGCGCGGTCAAAAGTTGTCCCGCAGCGCCCGGAAAAGACGCACTGCAAGCTCGCCGGGACCGAACCGGGAGGTCACCTGCGTGGCCGGCCCGACCGAGCGGACATCCACCGGATCCTCCACTGCATAGAGCACCAGCCCCGCAAGTGTCGAGAAGCCGGCTACGGAATGCGCCTCGGGCAGGCCCGGCAGCATAGCCGGTTTGCCGGCCCGCACAGGCCGGCCCAGGGCCGCCTGCGCATAATCGGCAATGCCGGCCAATTGCGATGCACCGCCCGTCACCACCACCTGACGGTCGCGGTGGGAGGCGAAGCCGAGCCGGTCGAGCGACTTGCCGATATCGGAGAACAGAAGGTCGAGCTGGCCGGTGATGACCGAAACCAGGTCGGCGCGCGAAATGGTCCGCTCGCTGCCGCGCTCGACCTCCGGCCCGTCGACCGGCACGGTTTCACGATTGTCCTGCGGACTGGCGATCGCCGATCCGGAAAAGCATTTGATCCGCTCGGCCTGGAACCGGCGGATGCCGAAAGCGCTGGCGATGGCATCGGTGATGTCCGCCCCGCCGCGCTGGATCGTCTCGAGACCCACCATCATGCCTGCGGCATAAACGGCCACCTGAGTCACTTCCGCGCCCATCTCGATCATGGCAACGCCGAGTTCGCGCTCTTCCTCGGCAAGGCACGCATAGCCCGCGGCGAGAGGCGACGCGACGATCCCCTCCACTTCAAAATGCGCATTCTGCACCGCTTCCTTGAGATTCCGGACCGGTGCACCGTCGGCCATCACGACATGGATATCGACTCCCAGCCGATCGGCGTGAAGCCCGACCGGATTGGCGACGCCGTGCATTCCGTCAAGCGTGTAGAATGCCGGCTGGGCATGCAGTACCATCCGGCCATCGGGATCGAGCGCATCGCGGCCCGCCACCAGCAGGCTCTCGAGGTCCTCCTCCTCAACCCGGCGTCCGCCCATTTCGATTTCCACCGAGGCGATTCGGCTCGCCAACCCTGCGCCGGAGCAGCTGAGCCACAGCCCCGACACGGTGGCCCCTGCGAGCTTTTCCGCCTTCTCTACCGCGTCGCGTATTGCATAGGTTGCCGCCGCCATGTCCGCCACATAGCCGCGCTTGATTCCCTGCGCCGCACGGTGGCTCGAGCCGAGCACCGTGAGCTCGCCGCTTTCGCCCACCCCTGCAACCATCGCGGAGATCCGGAACGAGCCGACATTGATCGCACCGATAAGCCGGGAAATGCGTGGTTTCGAGGCCATTACCGGTTCTCTGCCGTAGCCGGAGCATTTTCCGCTTCCGGCTCCTCCGCCGGCGGCACACGCAGGTATATCCGCTCGGGGGCACGCATGTCGAAAGTCGCGACCTTGCCGCCGAGCAGTCGATTTACACCGTCGAGCCGGGCAAAGGATACCAGTGCGCTGGCGGATGCATCTTCGCCCTCTGGCAGGGCGAGCATCTGGCCGGTCTTGAAAGTCAGGTTCCAGCGCCGGTTGCCGATCCATTCCGCCTCGGCGACCTGGCGTTTCAGCGCGGGGGCTGCATCGAGCAGCGTCGAGAGCACCTCAACCTGCCTGCCCGCGCCCGGCCCGCCGATCCTGAGCATGGTCCCGGCCGCCTGGGCGGAAACCGGCTCCAGCTCGTGACCGGCCGAATCGATCAGCACCAGATGGTCGGGTTTCTTGAGCACCGCATGCGGTTCGCGTTCGACGATGTCGACAATCACCGTCTCGGGCAGTTGCCGTGAAACGCGTGCATCCTTGACCCAGCTGAGCGTCATGAGGTCGCCGCGCAGCGCATGAATATCCACCAGCGGCATGGCCCGGTCGCGCTGGCCGAGCACGCGCTCATAGACCTTGAGTTCGTTCAGCCGTTCCACCCCGCGAACTTCCACGCGGCGAACTTCGAAACCCGCATCTTTGGCAAGGATCGCCAGCTGCTGGCTCGCCATGGCCGGAATGCCTGCGAGACTGGCCACGAACCAGGCGAGCGCTGCCGCGGCGCCAAGGATGATCGCCAGGAATATCCGCTGCAGCTGTTCCTCGGTGAATGGCAGGAAGCGCATCGCCCAGTCGACCAGAGCGCCTGTCGTGCTGCGTGCCTGCTTCATCCGCGCGCGATTGCCCTGCGAGCGCGCCTGGCGCCGTACACCGGTGGACTTGCGCTTGATCGTGCGGCTGCTCACTTCGCACGGCCTTCCGCATAGGCGAGCGCATCGGCGATAATCATCTCGACCAGTTCGCCATAGGAAATCCCGCAATGCCTGGCCTGTTCGGGAACAAGGCTGAGCGGCGTCATTCCCGGCTGGGTGTTGGTTTCCAGCACGAACAGCCCGGCTTCGCCCTGCTCATCGTCCCAGCGAAAATCGGTGCGGCTGGTACCCCGGCAGCCGAGCAGCTTGTGCGCCCGCAAAGCGTAATCGAGGCACAATCGGGCAATATCGTCCGGTATCTGCGCCGGGCAGACATGCTCGGTCATCCCATCGGTATATTTGGCATCGAAGTCGTAAAAACCGCTCTTGGGAACAAGCTCGGTCACCATCAGCGCGCGCGGCCCGTCCGGCCCGGCGAGCACCGCCGAAGTGAGTTCCCGCCCGCGAATATAGGGCTCGGCCAGCAGCGTCTCGAATTTGTGCCACGGCCCTTCCGCCTCGCGGCCGATCGGGTTGCCGTAATTCCCCTCGTCGGTGACGATGGCGACGCCGACCGACGAGCCTTCATTGACCGGCTTCAGCACATAGGGCCGTGCGATCGGATCCTTGTCGAACAATTCCTCGCTCTTCACGATCCGCCCGCCCGGCATGGGAATGCCGTGCGGCACGAGCCGCTGCTTGGTCAGCTCCTTGTCGATCGCGATCACCGAGGTTGCTAGGCCCGAATGAGTATAGGGAATACCCATCAGGTCGAGCATGCCCTGCACCGTCCCGTCTTCACCCGGCACGCCGTGGAGCGCGTTGAACACCACGTCGGGCCCCGCCTCGGCGATTCTTGCCGCGACGTCTCGATCCATATCGATCCGCGTCACGCGATGCCCGCGCTCCTCCAGCGCA
>DASWIR010000103.1:0-5770 GCA_036397575.1 Alteraurantiacibacter sp.
GGCGAGCTGGAAGTGCGTCCCTCGGTGGCGGGCGGATTGTTCGATGACAGCTACTTCTACGACAATGTCATCGACGCCAATGTGCTCACCGGCACCTTTGCCAATGTCTATGCCTCGGGCACGATCTTCCTCGATGTCGAGGCGATCTATGACGGGGCCGACAATGTCGACCTTGGCATCACCCGCGTGGCGTTCGACGATGCCCGCTTCGGGCTGACGCCGAACCAGGAAGCGGCAGCGGGCGCGATCGAGGCGGAATATTCGCCCGGTCTCACCGGTGACTATGCCGCGCTCAACGTGGCCCTGCTCGGCTTCGTCGATCCGGATGCCTACGCCGCTGCGCTCTCGACGCTGCACGGGGCGCAATATGCGACCTACATGCAGTCGCTGGGCTGGATGGGTAACCGCTTCAACGGCATCCTCGCCGATATGGGCGAATGCGCAGCACTCATGCTGAATGACGATACGCTCACCTGCCGCCGTGAAAGCGCCGGCATCTGGGGCACGATCAATTACGGCCGCGGCGAGATCGATACCGATCCGCTGCAGGATGCGACCGGCGGCACCAGCGATCAGTACCTGATCGCGATCGGCGGCGATTACACGATCGGCCGGCACGGTGTGATCGGCCTGGGTGTCGGCTATGTGAAGTACGATGCCGAGTACGACCAGTTTAGCGGCCAGATCGAGAGCGATGGCTGGCATGCCGGTCTCTACGGCGCTTACGATCCGGGCACCTTCTATGTGAAGGTCGCGGGCAGCTATTCCGACCTCTCGGGCGACTCGATCCGCGCAATCAGCGTCCAGTCGCTGGGCGGCACGGTCTCGGGCACGGCCGGCGCCGACATCGATGCCAATATGTGGGCGTTTGGCGGCGAGGCGGGCTACCGCCTGCCGCTGGGCAGCGCGGTGCTGACCCCCTATGCCGGGATCGACTATGTCTCGATGGAGCTGGAAGGCTTCACCGAGACGGGTGTTCCGGGCGCCAATCTGACGGTCAACGACAGCGACAACGACTATGCGACCGGGGAACTTGGCCTCAAGCTCTCCGCGCCGCTGGGCTCGGTGACCCCCGAGGCCAAGGTCGGCTGGCGGCACAAGCTCGACGACGGCGACTGGACGGCGTTCACCGCCAACTTCGCCGACTCGCCGGGGAACACGAACTTCACGGTTCGCGGTCCGCAGCAGGACGACGATGCGATCGTGCTGGGCCTGTCGATCGCAGCCGCGATCGGCTCGAGCACATGGCTCAAGCTCGGCTATGAAGGCTGGATCGGCGATCTGCAGGAAGTGCATTCGGGCGGCTTGACGCTGCGGCACGAGTTCGGCGCGGCTCCGCCCCCGCCGCCTCCCCCGCCGCCGCCTCCTCCGCCGCCGCCGCCTCCGCCGGCCACCAAGACCTGCCCCGACGGATCGGTGATCCTGGCGACGGACGACTGCCCGCTGCCCCCGCCGCCGCCCCCGCCGCCGCCGCCCGAACCCGAGCGCGGCTAAGCAAAGCGGCCACAGGGCCAACAACAAGCAAGGGCGGCAGGGAAACCTGCCGCCCTTCGCTTTTTCCGAATACCGGAAAGAGCAACCCCCGCTCGCTTTCCACACTCCCCTTCCAAACCGCACCGCGCTAGGGTCGGCACGTTCGACATTACCCTCCCGGCCGGTAGGGTCTTTTGTGGTTCAACCTCATGTCATTGCGTTCTAGTCATCCGGATTGGCGGCAAAACATGGGACGGAAGGGAACTGCGTGGCGAGATACAGCACAGGCGCGATAATTCTGCATTGGCTGATTGCACTGGCCCTGGCATTCGAGATCGCCCTGGGCTTCGCCATGCCGGCCGATGCCAGCGGATTTACCCTGTTCCAGCTCCATAAGTCGATCGGCATCACGATCCTGGCCCTAACTCTGATCCGGCTGGGCTGGCGACTGGCGCACCGCTCGCCTCCACCGGTCGAAAACGGGATCACTGCTCTGCTCGCCAAGGCCGTGCATCTGGGCTTCTACATCTTCCTGCTGCTCGCTCCGCTGACCGGCTGGGCATTGGTGTCGACCTCGGAAATCCAGATCCCAACGGTGCTGTTCGGGCTTGTCGATCTGCCGCATCTGCCGCTGCCGGACACCCTGAGCGAGACGGCGGAAGAAGCTCATGAGCTGCTCGCCTGGCTCGGGATTGCCTTGTTCGTGCTGCATGTCGCCGGCGCCCTCAGGCATCAGTTCCTGCTGCGGCACAGGCTGCTGGAACGCATGGCGCCGGGCGGCAGCGGCGCGGCTGGCATGGTGCTTGGCGCCGCCGTGACCGCACTGGGCATCGGCGCATTCCTTTCGATTCGTGGATCGGCGCAAACGACGCCTGAAATGGCCGGCGAAGATGGGTCGCCGATACGGATCGAACGCGCTGAGATGGAGATCGCAACCGGAGCTTCGACCCAATCGGAGGAAGCTACGGCCGACCCCGAGACCCAAGACGCAGACGAAGCGGAAGCGAAGCAATCCCTGGCCGGCCAGGCCGCCCCACCGCCCGAATGGACTATCCAGCCGGGCGGACGGCTTGCATTCTCGGTGGGCAATGCTGGCGAGACGATCGGTGGCAGCTTTTCACGCTGGAGCGGCACGATTACCATGGATCCGGGTCGTCCGGAAACTGCGGATGTTGCCATAGCTGTCGATCTCACCAGCGCATCGGTGGGCGATGCTTCGCAGGACGGCATGCTTCGCGGCGCGGAGTTCTTCGATACCTCCAATTTCGCGAGCGCGACATTTCGCGCGAGTTCGGCGCGGCGCACCGGCGGCAATAGCTATAGCGCCCGGGGAACGCTCGATCTCAAGGGACAGTCGAGGCCTCAGACGATCACGTTCCGCCTGACCGGCTCAGGCCTTACCCGCCATGTCGAGGGCAGTGCGACCATTGCCCGTGCCGATTTCGGCATCGGCACGGGCAGCTCGGGGGAGAACCTCGCGCCGAACGTGGCGGTGAGCTTTTCCTTCGATGCCGAGGCGCGCTGACCCGGCGGCGTCGGCTAGAGCGCTAGTTTCGCTTCTCGATTATCCTCAGGGCAATACTTTCCAGCGCGCGGGAAAGCATGTCGCATTCCTGCTCGCTTAAGCCATCGAGGACATCGCGCGAATATTCGCGCCGCCGGGCCCGCACGCTTGCGAACAGCTCCATGCCTGCCTCGGTTGCCGAAATGACCAGGCGCTTGCGGTTGTTCTTGTCGACGTCGCGCTTGATCAGCTCCTTACCCTCCAGCTTGGCAACTGCGCGGCTGATTTCCGCGCGGTCGATTTCGGCCGCGTGGCCGATCTCGCTTGCGCTGGCCGCGCCCAAACCGCAAACAAAGGCAAGAACACGCCATTCGGGAAGGGAGAGGGCGAATTCCTTCTGCAGGGAACTCGCGGTTTCGCGGTCGATCATCTTGGATACCAGCAGCAGCCGGTAAACCGGATGACCATCGCCAAAGGTTTTCCAGGAACGTGGAAGATCCATTTTATCCGGTTGCCAAGCACACCGGACAAATGCAACTAATAGCTTAGTTGACGGATCAACAACAGGGAAGCCAGCCGAATTATGAGCCAAGCTCATCCATTTGCACCACAGTTCGACCACGCGTTCACCATATCGGTCGAACTGTCCAAACCTTACTGGGTACTCCCGACGGCGAGGGGAGAAACCCGTGCAGCCGTCTACGCGAAGGAAGGCAGGATCGAAGGACCGCTGCTTAACGGGCGCGTTGTCCCCATGTCGGGCGGGGATTTTCCGCTTGCGCGGGACAGTGGAGTGATCGACTTCGATGCGCGGTATCTGCTCGAAGCGGATGACGGGGCAATCATTTATCTGGAAAATCGCGGCTATCGCTGGGGCCGCAATCCCGAAGCGGCAGAGAAGCTTCGCCACAACGAGCAAATTTCCCCGGAGGATTACTACATGCGCGTGACACCGAAATTCGATGCGCCCGCCGGCCCCCATTCCTGGCTTAGCAAGCACGTCTTCGTCGGCGTGGCGGAAAAGCTGCCCGGTGCGAACCGGATCCACTACTTCGTGGTGCGGTGATGGCAAAAACATCCTTCCAGCCGCTGATGCGCCCCGGGGTCGATCCCTACAGCGCGGCGCACAAGCCGCCCCTGCCCCCACCCGATTACGATCGCCGCATCGAGCAGGGGCTGGTAATCGAGCGCAACTGCATCATCCCGCTGCGCGATGGGACGGAAATCTTCTGCGACCTCTACCGCCCGGAAGGCGCAGAACGCGATGTACCGATATTGCTGGCCTGGACCCCTTATGGGAAACACGCTCTCTCCAATAAAGTGTTCTGGCCGCGCTCAGGTGTCGATCCGGCAGGGCTTTCGACCCTCACTCCTTTCGAGGCACCTGACCCGGTGTGGGCGGGAAAGCATGGTTATGGCGTGGCCGTGGCAGATCCGCGCGGCGCATGGCTGTCGGGCGGGAATTTCCACCACAACGGCATCCAGGAAGCGGAGGATTGCGCCGATGCGATCGAATGGCTCGGCTGCCTGCCGTGGGGCAATGGCCGAGTGGGGATGAGCGGCGTCTCCTACCTCGCGGCGATCCAGTATTACGTCGCGCCGCTGAAACCCGAACCGCTGGCGGCACTCAACATCTGGGAGGCCTTCTCCGACTGGTACCGCGAATTCGCCTATCATGGCGGAATCCCCGAGACAAACTTCATGGCGCGCGTTTCGGACAATATCAGCTATTCGCTGAACCGGACCGAGGATACCTCGGAGAATGCAAAGGCCCACCCCCTGATAGACGAATTCTGGCATTCCAAGGATGTCGATCTCGAGGCAATCACCCAGCCGGCCTATGTCGTCGCCAGCTGGTCGGATCACGGGCTGCATTTGCGCGGCACGATCGAGGCGTGGAAGCGGATCTCAAGCGAGCAAAAATGGCTCGACATCCATGGCCAGAAGAAATGGGCACATTACTATATGGCGCAAAGCCGAACGCGGCAGCTTGCCTTCTTCGATCACTTCCTGCGCGACCGGCCGACTTCGGTCGCCGCGTGGCCCAAAGTACGGCTGGAAGTGCGCGAACGGCACGGCGCCGCCGAAGAGCGGGAAGAGAGCGATTTTCCCCTGGCGCGCACTCAATATCGCCGGCTGCATCTCGACGCCGCAGCGGGCTCGCTCAGCCAGACACCCGGCACCCCGGCCGAGCTGCGGCAGGATGCGATCGATGGCACCGCCACATTCGACTTCCGTTTCGACGAGGAAACCGAGATCACCGGCCATGCCAGCCTGCGGCTATGGGTAGAGGCGGAAGGCAGCGACGACGCCGATCTGTTTGTCGCCTTGCAGAAGCTCGACGCGAAGGGCGAGGAGGTCGGTTTCACCTTCTATGCCTGCTTCGAGAACGGCCCGATCGCGCTGGGCTGGCTGCGTGCAAGTCACCGCGCGCTCGATCCCGAGCTTTCGACGCCGGAACAACCAGTCCATCCGCACACATTCGAGGAACGCCTGTCGCCCGGCGAGTGTGTGCCGGTAGAGATCGAAATCTGGCCCTTCTCGGCCAAATTCGCCGCAGGCGAGAGCCTGCGCCTGGTGGTGGCCGGAGCCGATATCTACAAGAAGGAAGAAGGGCTGATGCTGGCTTTCGCGCTGCATGAGGACACGCGCAATCGCGGGACGCATATCATCCGCACGGGCGGCGAATATGATTCCAGCCTGCTGCTTCCCTTCGTCCCTGAGCGGAGCGATTAGGGCTTTTCCGGTTCAGGTTGAACCAACTCCGTTCGTGCTGAGGAGAGGCTGAAGCCG
>DASWIR010000104.1:0-5198 GCA_036397575.1 Alteraurantiacibacter sp.
AGATCGCCTGCACTTCCGAGGCAATCGAGCATTGCGGCCAACCTTCCTCTGCAATGATGAGGCGGTTGGTCTTGGCCAGGCTTTCGAGGATTGTCTCGCGATCGAGCGGGCGCAGCGTTCTGAGGTCGATCACTTCGGCATCGATGCCATCGGCCGCCAGCTGCTCCGCCGCTTCAAGAGCGAAACCGACACCGATGGAGTAGGAGACGATCGTCACGTCACTGCCCGCTCGCATGATGCGCGCCTTGCCGATCGGCAGGACATGGTCGTCGAGTTGGGCGACATCGAAATTGCGCCCATACACCAGTTCGTTTTCGAGGAAGACAACCGGGTCTTCGCTGCGGATGGCTGCCTTGAGCAGGCCCTTCGCGTCCGACGCGTCATAGGGTGCGATCACGATCAGGCCGGGGACGCTGGCATACCAGGGCCCGTAATTCTGGCTATGCTGCGCGCCGACGCGGCTGGCGGCGCCGTTGGGGCCGCGGGACACCACCGGGCAACGCATCTGCCCGCCCGACATGTAATTGGTCTTGGCCGCCGAGTTCACGATGTGGTCGATCGCCTGCATCGCGAAGTTGAAGGTCATAAACTCGACGATCGGGCGAAGGCCGCCCATCGCCGCGCCCGTGCCGATTCCTGCAAAGCCGTATTCGGTGATCGGTGTGTCGATAACGCGCTTCGGTCCGAATTCCTCAAGCAGGCCCTGGGTAACCTTGTACGCGCCCTGATACTCGGCGACTTCCTCGCCCATCACGAACACGCGCTCGTCGCGGCGCATTTCCTCGGCCATCGCGTCGCGCAGTGCTTCCCGCACGGTCAGCTTGACCATGTTGGTACCGGCCGGAACATCCGGATCGGACTCTCTCGGCCGCGCTTTCGGAGCCTCGAAGGCAGCTGCCTCGGCCGGGCTCTCCGATTTTTCCGGCGAAGGCACTTCTTCCTCCGGTGGGGACTCCGGGACAGCGTCGGACACATCCTCGCCATCGGCCGCCAGCAAGGCGATAACCGTACCGACCTTCACATTTTCGCTGCCTTCGGGCACGAGGATCTTGCCGACCGCGCCTTCGTCGATGCTCTCGAATTCCATCGTCGCCTTGTCGGTCTCGATTTCCGCGAGAATATCGCCGGCGGAAACCGCGTCGCCCTCCTTGACCAGCCAGCGTGCCAGTGTGCCCTCTTCCATAGTCGGCGACAGCGCCGGCATCTTCAGCTCGATCGCCATCAATAGGCCTCCACCAGCACGTCGGTGTAGAGTTCGGACGGCTCCGGCTCGGGCGAGGTTTCCGCGAAATCGGCCGCTTCGGCGATTTGCGCACGGATGCGCTTGTCGATGTCCTTCAACTGCTCTTCCGCAACACCCAGCTTGGTGAGATCGGCCTTGGCTCCCTCGATCGGGTCGTGGTGTTCGCGCATATCCTGCACTTCTTCGCGCGTCCGATACTTGGCCGGGTCGGACATGGAATGCCCGCGATAGCGGTAAGTCGACATTTCCAGCAGGATCGGACCATTGCCATCCCGCACATATTGCGTCGCGATCTTCGCCGACTGGTGCACTTCGAGCACATCCATACCGTTGACCTTGATGCCGGGAATCCGAAACGCCGTGCCGCGCCGGTAGAATTCGGTTTCAGCCGAGCTGCGCTTGACCGACGTGCCCATCGCATACTGGTTGTTCTCGACCACGAAGACGATCGGCAACTGCCACAGGCTTGCCATGTTGAAGGTCTCGTAAACCTGACCCTGGTTGGCTGCGCCGTCGCCGAAATAGGCCATGCAGATGCCGCCATCCTCGCGGTATCTATGCGCGAAAGCGAGTCCGGCGCCGAGCGGGACTTGCGCCCCGACGATGCCGTGGCCGCCGTAGAACGCATGCTCGGTGCTGAACATATGCATCGATCCGCCCTTGCCGTGACTGATGCCGGCCTGGCGACCCGTCAGCTCGGCCATAATGACCTTGGGATCGATGCCATAGGCAAGCATATGGCCATGATCGCGATAGCCGGTAATGACGCTGTCCTTGCCCCCTGCCAACGCCGTCTGCAGCCCGACCGCGACCGCCTCCTGCCCAATATAGAGGTGGCAGAAACCGCCGATCAGGCTGAGGCCATATAGCTGGCCGGCCTTTTCCTCGAACCGGCGGATGAGCAGCATCTTCTCGTAGAAGTCGAGCAGCTCGGTTTCGCTGGCCTGGTACCGGCGATCCTTTTCGAACTCCTCCTGAAGGCTGCGGAGCTGAAAATTGTCACCGGTTTGAGGGGGTTTTTTGCTTGCGGTATTACGCTTCTTACCGGGAGCCTTTTTCGCAGGGGATTTCGCCAAGATCGAGCCTCGTTTCCAATCGGGTGCAAGCGCCCATAAGCACACAGGCGCAAGGCTGGCAACGCCGCATAGGACAGTTGAACCGTATGGGTTATTTTCAGATTATCGGATCAGCGCGGCCGGTCCAGCTCGATAATATACTCGTCCGGATGAGCGACATTGAGATTGCGCCGGATCAGTTCGGTGACGAGATCGGGATCGGCATTGTCACGATCGAGCAGCGCCACCCGATTGCGCAGCTCCGCCCGTTCTTCGGCCAGCGTATGGATACGCGCTTCGCGCTGCTGCAGCACGGCCAGGCTCTCGCCCCAGGCGAGCACACCGCCAGGTCCCGCCAGAGCGAGACCGCCAAGCAGCAACAGCCAGCAGAGCGCCCCTGTCTGCACCAGCGTTTCGCGGCTGAAATTGCTCACACCCATGTCCTACCTCGAAGTTCACAGAATCACAGTTTGCCAATGCAGACAAGCGCTTTCGCGGCGAGCCGCGACATTTTCGATCATTGTCGGACTCCCTGACAATTCCGCGGCGGGCATCGATCGAAGGGGCATCAAGCCTCTTGCCAGCGCCCCCCCTTCCCGTCAGTGTCGCGCGCGACGAGAGGAGTTCGATTTGATGATTGCGCATCGCGTTGCCTGCCTTCTGGCCGGAGGTACTATGCTGAGCCTGGCCGCTTCCGTTCCCGCGCAGGCCCAGGTGCCGGACGAAGTGGTACTCAATATCATGCGCGAATGCGCCAAGATCGACGATCCCACCGCCCGCCTCGCCTGCTACGATAACAATATCCGCACCGGCGGATTCGATGGCCGTGCCCCTATGGTTCCTGGCCAGGGAGCGGCACCGCAAGGCAGTAGCGCGCCGATCACCGGCGCGAGCCCCAATTCACCGCAAGGTTTCGGACGCGAAGACGTCCGCACGCCGCAGCGCTTCGAGACACCGCAGGGCGAAGTGGAGGAGATCACCGCTCGCGTTGCCTCCGTCCGCCAGCGCCAGCCTGGTACCTATCTCGTCACGCTCGAAGGCGGCGCGGAATGGGTCTTCTCGGAATCCGTCGGCCGATCCTTCCGCCCGCCGCGCCGGGGCGACAGCGTTCGGATCGAACGCGCCTCGCTGGGCAGCTTCCTGATGATTATCGACGGACAGCAGGGAGTGCGCGTGCGCCGCTTGCAGTAGGTTTCTACTGGTTTTCCAGTTCGGCGTAAGCGCGTTCGCGCTCCAGCTGTGCTTCGGCGTTTCGCCGCAGCTTGCCGAATGTCTCCATAAACTCCGCAAAACGGTCGGGCATTAGCGGCGCGGTGAGGAATGCGGCACGCTTCTTCGCTGTCTCGAAGATGATCTGATAGAGACGCGCGCCTTCCGCGGTCGGCGAAAAGCGCCCATGGCGCCGCCCCGGCTTGCCTTCGCGCTTGGCCAATCCGCGTTCGATCAGCGTGTTGACCGTACGCGCGGCCTGACTGTGATCCCGGCGTAGCTGCTCTACCAGGCGGCCCCAGTCGGTCGGTGGATCGTAAGAGATCTCCGACAGCACCCAGGCTTCGAAATTCGACAACCCGGTCGTCCGCTTGAAGGCGAGCCCGCCGCTGCGCGAGAAATAGGCCATCAACGTCATCAGCGGCGATATAATATGCGTCCGATCGGTGCCGGGCCATTCGCCGTTGCGGCGCTCCGGCACGGCATCATCGCTGCTGAATGCCGGCTCGGCGGAACCCTGCGAATTCGCAAGCTGCCGTTCCTGCTCATAGAGCTGCATCGCGCGGGCGAGCAACACGTCGATTGCCGAGAGGAACCGGTCGAACTCCTCGTCGGCAATGTCGAAGGTAAGCTCGCGATTGCGCAACCGGGCGAGACGTTGCAGCCGGCCGGCCGGTTTCTCGCCCTTGGCGGTCAGCACCAGCGGACTGCGGATCTGGCTGCGCTCTACAAGGCCGCCTTCCAGTAGACGCTTCACCGAGCGGCTGACCTGCGCCTTGTCGACACCCGCCCAATTGGCCATGTCCGCAGGGGACTGCGGGCCGCAATAATTGATCCGCAACAGGATTCGCCGATCGAGTTCGACAAGATCAACCTCGCGCGCATAGGCAAGATCCCCGCTCTCGCGAATAATATGGAGCAATTGCCAAAGCTCGCTCTGCAGCACTTGCGGGCGGCCTTCGCGGTCCTGGGCATTGGCCGGCACACCGCGCGAGGACCGTTCGCGCAACCCTGCAACCATCAGGTCGATCTGGTTTTCCAGCGAGGCGCGATATAGTGCCATGTCCCCACCATTACGGGCATGCTCGTCCAGCGCGCCTGCAACTAGCCGATGCAGCATCGAACCGACCTGTTCGGCTCTGTCGCCCAAAGCTTCGGACAATTCCGCCGGCAGGGCGATGGATTGGACCGCTACCCCTGAGTCTCCGCTCTGACGGATCAGGCCCAGTTCCCACAACCTGCTCACATGGTCGCGCAGGCTCGCGCGCCAGCCGCCTTGGCTGCTGCCGGTCTCTATATGAAGTGCGCCTCGCGCCATATTTGGCCACCCCAGCGAATCAGGAGTCCGCCCGGATGGCGGCTTTCAATCTCCTGCCCATAATGGAAATTGTCTCTCCCGTCATCTCCGCTTCCTCCGCTTGCAAACTGCGTTCCAGAAACAACGACTCGAAGCAGACAACATCAATCATTGGGTCATTCCAGAGCCTGCCCGCTGCAGGTGCAGCCTCGCAATATTATGTCGCCGAGAGGTGTAAGTCCGGCCGTTTTGAATATTCCGCGATAACGTAAGGTATTCATCTTACATGATGAATCAACGATGTCATCCGAACGAAATTGCTTACGTCCGATTCCCGGTAGCTCCCTAATTGTGTTCAGGTGCGGCTTTTCTGCACTAGACACAGTCAATTGCG
>DASWIR010000105.1:0-9555 GCA_036397575.1 Alteraurantiacibacter sp.
GATTATCCGGCGGCCAATCTCAAGGGCAAGAAAGCCGAGTTCGACGTCACCGTGCAATCGGTAAAGGTCGAAGGCGAGACGAAGGTCGATGACGAATTCGCCAAGTCACTCGGCATCGAAAGCCTCGACAAGCTGCGTGAGCTGCTACGCGGTCAGCTGGAGCAGGAAAGCGCCGGTCTCACTCGCACGCAGATGAAGCGCCAGCTGCTCGACAAGCTGGCGGCGGAGCACGACTTTGCCGTGCCGCCGACCATGGTCGATGCCGAATTCGACCAGATCTGGGCGCAGATCGAACAGGAAATCGCCAAGGAAGCCGACCCTGAAAAGGCGCGCAAGGAGGCCGAGGCCGACAAGGACGATTATCACCGCATTGCGGAACGCCGCGTGCGCCTGGGACTGCTGCTTTCCGAGATCGGCCAGGCCAACGACGTACAGATTTCCAGCCAGGAAATGAACATGCTGATCCAGCAGGCGGCGCAGCAGTATCGCCCTGAGGATCGCCAGCGTTTCGTCGAATATGTCAGCACCGAGCCGATGGCACAGGCTCAGTTGCGCGCACCACTCTACGAGGACAAGGTGGTCGATTTCCTGTTCGACAAGGCCGAAGTGACCGAGCGCGAGGTTACGCGTGCCGAGCTCGAGGCAGCGATCGAGGCGGATGACACGGCCGAACCCGCGCCGAAGAAGGGCGCGAAGAAGACCCCGGCCAAGAAGGAAGCCGCAAAGAAGGATGCTCCCAAGAAGGAAGCTCCCAAGAAGGAAGCTCCCAAGAAGGAAGCTCCAAAGAAGGCTTCCGCCAAAAAAGCCGAGGCCGAAAAGAAGCCGGCCGCCAAGAAGGCCGTGGCGAAGAAGACTTCTGCCGAGGATGCAGCGGCTGCGAAGCCGGCAGCAAAGGTTCCGGCCAAGAAGGCCGCAGAGAAAAAACCCGCCGCGAAAAAAGCACCGGCCAAGAAATAGAACTCTGGAGCTCATCCCGCGCAACCCGCGGGATGGGCCTTGCGCCGTTTCCCCCAACTCTCGGTATCCCGGCCTTGCCTTGCGTGTTCGAAGGCGGCAGCCGGTGCTGATGGCGACGGCTTATATCACCGCAAGCGGGCAGTTCCTGCCCGGCGATCCAGTACCAAACGAGCGGATGGCGGACCATATCGGTCTCCTGCCCGAAGCGGCCGAACGCGTCGGCCGCACGACCTTGCGCCAGAACCGTATCCGCACGCGCCACTATGCGATGGGCGCGGATGGCCGCACCGATTGGACAGTGGCCGGCATGGTTGCCGAAGCAATTCGCGACACGCTCAGCCAAGCGGAGATCGAGGGGCAGGCGGTCGGCTATCTCGCCACCGCGACTACTCAAAACGACCTGATGGTGCCGGGGCTCGCCAGCCAGGTCCACGCTGCGCTCGGCCTGCCGCCAATGGAAGTCGCCAGCCTGCAATCGGTCTGCGCCAGTTCAATGATGGCGCTGAAGAGCGCCTGGCTGCAATTGCGCGCGGGTGAGCACCGGGCGGCGCTGGTCGGCGGCGGAGAGTTCGCCAGTCGCTATTTCCGCCCGGGCTTCTACCAAGGCACCGCCACGCTGACGGAAGGTAAGCCGCTGCCCGCCGACGCGGCGTTCCTGCGCTGGACGCTTAGCGACGGGGCCGCCGCGGTGCTGCTGGAAACCCGTCCGGCGGCGCGCGGCCTGTCGCTCAGGATCGACTGGCTCAGCCTGCGCAGCTTTGCCGACCGTTTCGACCCGTGCATGACCGCCGGGGCAGTCGACGATGGATCGGGCAGGCTGCTGCCCTGGTCTCATCATGCGAATATCGGCGCCGCGGCGCAGGCGGGGGCGTTCCAGTTGCGGCAGGATGTAGCCGCGCTTCATCGTATGCTGCCGGTCTGGTTGAGCGAATTCATGCGGCTGGTGGACGAGGGCAAGATCGATCCGCAGGCGGTCGACTGGTTTTGCTGCCACTATTCGGCGCACTCACTGCGCGAAGAGATGATCCGCCTCGCGACGCGGGCCGGCTGCATGATTCCCGAAGAGCGCTGGTTCTCCAACCTTTCGTCGAAGGGAAATGTCGGAGCCGCCTCGATTTTCCTGATACTTGACGACCTTATCCGCGGCGGATCCTTGCGTGAAGGGCACAAGGTGTTGCTCGCTGTGCCGGAAAGCGGCCAGTGTATCATGGCCTATGCTGGTCTGACGGTGGTTGGGCCGGAGGAGAAGCGCGAATGAATATTCCCCAGACCCCGCCGACAGACCTTGTAGCGACCACACACCGGGCGCTGGCGCAGGTTTGGATCGAATTCGAAAGCACGCTGGTTCAGGTGCCCATCGTGGCGCGGATGCTGGCTGGAAGATGGCGGATCGAAGACTATCGCCGGCTTCTCGCAAACCTTCGCCAGCAGGTTGTCGAAGGCAGCCGCTGGATCAGCCGCGCGGCATCGCATTTCGGCCCGGAACACGAGGAACTTCGTTCGCTGTTTGTCGAGCACGCACGAGCCGAGCACCGCGACTACCGCATGCTGGAGGACGATTTCGTCGCCGTGGGCGGCCAGCGGTCGGAAATCGTATCGACTCCGAAAAACATCGGCTCGGAAGCGCTGTCCGCCTTCATGTACCACGCTGCGTCCCAGCGCGATCCCATCGGCCTGCTTGGCGCGATGTTCATCATCGAGGGACTCGGCAACCGGATCGCCGGTCCTTGGGGACGGATGATTGCGGAGCAGCTCTCGCTGCCCGACGAAGCGGTCAGCTTCTTTCTCTATCATTCGCAGAATGACGCTCACCATCTGGAGGAATTCGATCGCGCGGTCGATCTGGCCGTGACCGATCGGACGGCGGGCGACGGCATCGTGCGCCACGCGCGCATCGTGGCGCGGCTCTATCGCTTGCAGCTGGAGGAAATCGACAATGTCTGAATCGCCGCCCCTTCAACCGGAGCGGATCGAGCATCTGTTCGGGCTTCACGATCCGACTGATCCCGATCCCTGGGCTGCCCTGGCGATGGACCGGTCCCTGCCTTTCGATCCGGCCGCA
Organism: Alteraurantiacibacter sp.; assembly: GCA_036397575.1. GTDB lineage: Bacteria > Pseudomonadota > Alphaproteobacteria > Sphingomonadales > Sphingomonadaceae > DASWIR01. The sequence goes on from DASWIR010000105.1 coordinate 3,020, forward strand.
AAGGCCGCACTGCTGCGCGATCAGCGCAGCCGCAGCCGCCAGTTCCTGTTACCCTTCGTGCGTCCGCTCGCATGGGCCACAATCATATTCGTGCAGATATTCAAGGCGATATTTCCGCGCTTTCCCCATGCGCCGCGTTTCCTGCACTGGCAGATCGCGTTCGGCATGAGGCGCTTCCTGTCGCCTGACGCCAATCGGCTGATCCTGCGTCATTTCCATCTCGGCTCGCAAATACTCCGGTTTATCGCTGACAATGCGACACCGGGGTTTCAACCCGTGCTGGAGCCGATGCGTCCGTCGACGATCGAGGATGTGCGCGACAACCTGTTTCTCAAGCACGATCTGAACATCTACAACTTCCTCATCCAGCTTAATCATGAACTGGAACGGCGCGGGGAGGTGCTGACGCGCCGCGAGAACATCGATTTTTCGGCGATCCGGCCGGAGGATGTGAGGATTACCGAACTGCCGTCGAGCAGGCTCAACTTCATCGACCTGCAGACGGCAATCGAACTCTACACTCCCGCCTACGCCCTTTGGCTGACCGATCGCGACTTCTGGCGCGCGGCCAACAGTCTCCAGATCGACGAGACAATTGCGCTCTATTGTGCCCGGCTGACGGGCGAGGAAAAACACCTCGCAATGGTTACCAACGCGCACCCCATGGTTCCCGAAAGCACGCTGCGAGCCGGTTTCCGCCTGATGCTTCACGGCCTCGCGACCGAGGTGCTGCATGGGTTTCTGTGTGAACTAAAGGCGCGACGAAATAACGCCTTGTCAGCTTCTGAGTAGCCTCCCCGCTGTTCGAGCACGCCTAGAAATTGCCCTTCACCGTGAAGTTGACGATCTTGCCGATTTCGCGCCGGCGGTTCTCCGCGAACAGGATCGGTGAAGAGTCACGCGGTCCATCCCATACCGTGCGTTGCAGCACCGCTTCCTGTTCCAGGATATTGTTCAGCCGCGCCTGCACGGTTAGGCCGAATATGTCCTTGTGCTCGATGAAGACGCGCAGATTGGTCTTCACATTGTAATCGAAGCCGAATTCGGTGACCCGGTAGTATGGGTTGAAGTCGGTATTGCGCAGACCGACGCCCCAGGCCCATTCGCTGCGCGGCACATCGTGGCGGAAGGTGAATTCGACATTGCGCGGGATGGAATTGTCGAACGATCGTTCCTCGCCGGTGGTCGGATCGTCCAACCTGGACTTGCGGAACTGCCCTTCCATTTCGAGTTGCGCGCCGGTGAGGCCAGCGGGGTCGAAACGAAGCGTACCATTGAAAGCCACTCCATAGATTCGCGCGCTGCCGACATTGCCCACGCCTTCGCCGCCGCCGGGAAGGGGCACGATCGTGATGAAATCGGTTATACGGTTGTCGAAGAAATTGACTGTCATCGAGCCCCAGGCCCCGAGGTCCTTGGCGATCTCGAGATCGGTCTCCCAGGATTGTTCGGGCCGCAGGTCGTTGTTTGCCGCGTTGGCGTTGTCGGCCGACAGGTTCACATTGGCGAGGAAGTCCTCGAAGTCGAGCTGGCCAACCTTGCGTTCGACAGTGAACGAGATGTCGAACCCGGCGTGCGGCGCCCATGCCAGCGAAAATCTACCTTTCGGGCGGCGGAAGCTGCGCGACAGTGCACCGGTTCCGATCTGGGATATCTTCGAGGATTCGCCGCCCAGGCTGAGCTGCATCGACAGGTTCTGCGCGAGCTGGGTGCTGTAGGACAGAATCGCCTCATAACGGTCTTCGCGCACTCCGCCCGTGCCCGCCGGGAAAGGAATTTCATCGAAATCGCCCATCGGATCGAGCGCGAAAAGGCTGGAAACCTGGTCCAGCCGGTTGAAGGCTGCCTCGGCCGAGATCTGCCAGTCACCGCCCGCCATGGGCCAGCTATATTCACTCCGGCCGATTCGCTCTCCGGATTCGCTGTGCTGGGTGAATCGGATACCGAAGGATGGATCGCCATTGTCTGGATCGATGATAGACTGGGTAGAGAAATCCGAAGTGCGATAGCTTTCCAACCCGATCAACTTCAGCGTGCCGGGACCCAGCGGGAAGGCGATATCGCCGCCGAACTCGTAATTGTGGCCTCGCCTCTTCGTACGAATTTCCTCGAGCGCGGCGGGAAGGCCGGCGGCGGCAACGACCACTTCGTCCTCGCGATTGTCGAACCGGTCCCACTGCCAGGCGGCGTTGAGGTTGACCGTCGCGCTGCCGAGATTGTTGAAACGCACCGCCGTGCTGACCTTGGGATCGTTGGTGACCGAGCGCGTGTGGCTGAACCGCTCTTCTATCGTGCCGGCACCGTGGGTGACGAAATTGGGACCGCCCGTGCCGCCGTGAAAGGCGTCGTTTTCCAGCGCAAACGTATATTCGATGTCGTTTCCGCCGGAGATCGAGATGTTGCCCTGTCCCCAGCGCAGGGTCGAATATTCGGCGGCCAGCTGCGGGTTCCATTCGAACTGGCCCTGGAGTCCGCCGGAGGTGGATGTAACCACATTGGCCGCGCGGCCGGAGAGGCCCGGAATGTCCATTGTCGCGCCGTCGACGATCTCGATCCGGATGACGTTGTCGGCCGGAATACGACTGAGCTGGTCGAAGATCGAAGCCGATTTGCTCGACGGACGCTCGCCGTTGATCAGAACATTGCCTGAAGCCTGACCCAAGCCGCGTTCTTCCTGCCCACCCTGTATCCGCAAGCCGGGAATGTTGCGGAGCATGTCGAGCGCGTTTTTAGGCGCGAAGCGGTCGAAATCGACCGGTTCCCACACGCGCATGTCGCCGGGAATGTCGCCGGGATATCCCTCGGGCAAGGTTTCACCGGGACGGGTGGGGACAGCGCGCTCACCTTCTTCCGGCTGCGCATGGATTGCGGCTGGCAAGGCCAGCGCGGCGATCGCGGTTGCGCAAAGCAGCTTGCGGTACCCAGGCACGCGATCCCCCCGGCGGTTTTCGATTGCAGACCCTTATAGATTACAAGCGTAGACCGCCAACTGTTCGTGAACAAGCAGCCGCACACACTATTTTTGACTTTGTCCAAAAGACAGAGGCTTCAGTCCGCTTCCCAACGCGCCAGGCGAGGAAGTGGAATTTGAGTCGTCCGCGCGGCCTCATACGCGGCCCCTGCCTGCAAAACCCGGTGATCGGCCCATTTCGCGCCAAAGAAGGAAAGACCTACCGGAAGGCCTTCCACCGCACCCATCGGCACGGTGAGATGCGGATAGCCGGCCACTGCGGCGAGGCTCCCCGCGCCGATCGAGCCATTATAATGGTCTCCGTTGACAAGGTCCGTCGTCCACGCGGGGCCAGCGGTCGGCGCCACGAGCAGATCGAGGTCATGCTCGGCTAGCAGTTTGTCGATCCCCTCGGCGCCGGCCAGCCGCAGCGACTTGGCTCGCGCCTCTTCATACGCGGATCGGTCCGTGGCCCCGGCGGACATCTCGAACATCTCCTGCCCGAACCAGCGCAGCTCCTCGGAAGCATGCGCTTCGTTGAAGGCAATGACCTCATCGAGTGTACGGACCGGAATATCGGCAGGCGAGGAGGCCAGATATGCGGCAAGGCCCTCGCGCAGCTCGAACAGGAACACGGCGAACTCCGCTTCGCCCATGTCTTCGTCCGGCTCGAACTCGATGTCGATCAGTTCTGCCCCTGCGCGCGCCAGGTCCGCCAGCGCGGTCTCGAACAATGCTTCGACTCCCCGATCGTTGCCGACCGCCTGGCGCAGTACGCCGATCCGCTTGGCCGCGAGCGAAGCTTCGGCCAGCCCGGCGGTGAAGTCGGCCAGGTGCGCATCGGCCTGGGCGGTGGCCGGATCGTCCGGGTCCGATCCGGCGATGGCACTGAGCAGAAGCGCTGCATCGAAGACGCTGTTTGCCATCGGCCCGGCGGTATCCTGGCTGGCGCTGATCGGCACGACATGCGTCCGGCTGACCAGGCCGACAGTTGGCTTGAACCCGATAATGCCGTTCACGCTGGCGGGACAGGTGATCGATCCGTCTGTCTCGGTGCCGATCGCCGCCCAAGCGAGCCTGGCCGCGACTGCTGCCCCGCTGCCCGAGGAAGAGCCGCACGCATTGCGGTCGGTCGCATGCGGATTTCGCGTGAGCCCGCCGATGGCGCTCCACCCGCTGGTGCTGCGTAGCGAGCGGATGTTGGCCCATTCGCTGAGATTGGTCTTGCCCAGCACCACACCGCCCGCATCGCGCAGCCGGGCGATAAGCGGCGCATCCCGCCCGGTCGCATTTTTTGCGAGCGCAAGGCTGCCCGCGGTTGTCGGCCATTCCCGGGTCTCGATATTGTCCTTCACCAGCACCGTGCGGCCGGCGAGCGGCAAAGCCTCCGCCTCGGCCGTTTCGGCCTGCGCTGCAGCATCGGCGGGATCGGCTGCGACGATCACCGCGCCGATTTGCGGCCCGGCATCGTCGAGCGCGGTGATTCGCGCCAGATAGGCGGCGGCATCCTCTCCGGCTGAGGCATGGAGCGCAGCGGGAAGGGCGAGCAGAGCGAAGGTGAACAAGACTGGGACGCGCATGACGTGTTTGGTCGGTCATTCCTGCCGCGACGGCAAGCATTAACGCCCTTGAACATTCGCCGCCCAATCGCGAGATAGGCGCGGCAACCCAATCGAGAGGAACCCAATGATCGACCTCACCGGCCAACTTGGCGATACTTATGGCAGCCAGGGCCCGTTTTCCCACGACCCGGTAACCGGTGCGTTGGTCCCCGTCGTTGTCGAACAGACCAGCCGCGGCGAGCGCAGCTTCGATATTTTTAGCCGCCTGCTGCGCGAACGCATCGTTTTCGTCACCGGCGCGGTGGAAGACAACATGGCCAGTCTGATCGTCGCCCAGTTGCTGTTCCTCGAGAGCGAGAATCCCTCGAAGCCGATCAGCATGTACATCAACTCGCCGGGCGGTGTGGTGACGGCCGGCATGGCGATCCACGATACGATGCAGTATATCAAGCCGCGCGTCTCGACCGTCTGCGTCGGCCAGGCGGCCTCGATGGGCAGCTTCCTGCTGGCATCCGGCGAACCGGGCATGCGCATCGCGCTCCCCAATGCGCGAATCATGGTGCACCAGCCGTCGGGCGGCGCGCGCGGCATGGCCAGCGATATCGAAATCCAGGCGAAGGAAATCCTGCGTATCCGCGCCCGGATGAACGATCTTTATGTGAAGTACACCGGGCAGAGCCTCACCGATATCGAGAAGGCGCTCGATCGTGACACCTTCCTCGAGGCGGACGAGGCGCTGACGTTCGGCATTGTCGATAAGGTGTTCGAATCCCGTCCGGAAAATGAAACGACCGGCGATGAAAGCGGCAGCGGCGGGGCGCCTGAATAGGTCTGCCGCGCCGCGGCGGGCAGTTCGGAGGCCGGCTTAATTCCGGCCGCCAAACTGTAGCATTTTGGCAACCTTGGCTCTTCAGGCGGCAGCAAGCCGTTGATGTTAAGCTTTGCCGGATTGATATTGAGTGTTGCGAGGCTACACTCGCGGCACGATTCCCCCGCGCCATCGGGTGCGGCATACAGGACCAGGAATGACTAAACTGAGCGGATCCGACAGCAAGAGCACTCTCTACTGCAGCTTCTGCGGTAAGTCGCAGCACGAGGTGAGGAAGCTTATTGCCGGCCCGACCGTGTTCATCTGCGATGAATGCGTCGAGCTGTGCAACGACATCATCCGGGAAGAGACCAAGGGCTCGCTGGCCGGCAAGAAGGATGGCGGGGTTCCGACGCCGCAGGATATCTGCGGCACTCTCAACGATTATGTGATCGGGCAGGACCGCGCCAAGCGCGTGCTCTCGGTCGCGGTGCACAATCACTACAAGCGGCTCAAGCATTCGGGCAAATCGGGCGAGGTCGAACTCGCCAAGTCCAACATCCTGCTGGTCGGCCCGACCGGTTCGGGCAAGACGCTGCTGGCGCAGACGCTGGCGCGCACCTTCGACGTGCCTTTCACCATGGCCGACGCCACCACGCTGACTGAGGCGGGCTATGTCGGCGAGGATGTCGAGAACATCATCCTCAAGCTGCTGCAGTCCTCCGACTACAATGTCGAGAAGGCGCAGCACGGCATTGTCTATATCGACGAAATCGACAAGATCACCCGCAAGGCCGAGAATCCGTCAATCACCCGCGACGTGTCGGGCGAGGGCGTGCAGCAGGCGCTGCTCAAGCTGATGGAAGGTACCACCGCCTCGGTCCCGCCGCAGGGCGGGCGCAAGCACCCACAGCAGGAATTCCTGCAGGTGGACACGACCAACATCCTGTTCATCTGCGGCGGCGCTTTCGCCGGCCTCGAAAAGGTCATCGCCGACCGGCTGCAGAAGCGTTCGATCGGCTTCGGCGCCAACATCGCCGATCCCGACGCGCGGCGCATCGGCGAGCTGCTCGAGAAGTGCGAGCCGGAAGACCTGCTCAAGTTCGGCCTGATCCCCGAATTCGTCGGCCGCCTGCCGGTCATCGCCACGCTGCACGACCTCGACGTCGAAGCGCTGGTCGAGATCCTCAAGGAGCCGAAGAACGCGCTGGTCAAG
>DASWIR010000106.1:0-8517 GCA_036397575.1 Alteraurantiacibacter sp.
AACCCCCAAGGGAATTATGGCGCACTCGACATGCTCCCCGACTGGGGCGGGATCTGGTTCGTGATGGCGGCGCGCGCCGGGCCGGACGGTCCGCCGCCGCCCGTTCCTAAGCTGAAGGGCAAGTATCTCGCCGATTACGAGGCATGGCGGGCGGAGGCGATTGCCAATGAAGGCGTCGTCGCGCGCGATCGCTCCAACTGCTCCCCGCCCGGGCTGCCGCGCATTATGCAACTGGCGCAATACCCCTACGAGTTCCTGTTCACGCCCGGCCGGGTCACGGTGAACCAGGAGGCGTGGATGCAGACGCGCACGATCTGGACCGATGGGCGCAAGCATCCGCCCCTGGAGGAACTGGATCCAACCTTCCACGGCCATTCGGTCGGGCGATGGGAAGGCGGCACGTTGGTAGTCGAGACGGTTGGCATCGATAGCAGCCTCGAATTCGGCACCAACGGGATGAAACATTCGGACCGCTTCGTGCTGCACGAAAGGATCCACCTCGACCCCGCAGACCCGGACGTGCTCGTCAACGAGATGCGGATGGAAGACCCGCTGGCGCTGGAGGAACCGTTCGAAGTGACTACGCGCTATCGCCGCGACCGCTATGGCGCGCTGATAGAGTTCCAGTGCGCGGAGAACGACCGCAATCCGATCGACGAGCACGGACACACTCTCTACGAATGACAGGTTGGGACCAGACAGTGTATCTCCCGGCACGCTTGCTTGGCAGGCGAATGCCACCGGATCCTTGCAAGCTGCCGCTTGGGTAGCAGTGCGTAAGCGTTGCCTCGTTCATCCGCTTTTTTCCGAGGTAACCATGGCCGATGAGCCTCCCGTCCCGAGCTTCTCCGAATTGCTGCGGGTTTTCCTGCGTATCGGCCTGCTCAGCTTCGGCGGCCCTGCCGGGCAGATTGCACTCATGCACCGCGAGCTGGTCGAAGAGCGCGGCTGGGTGAGCGAGGGGGAGTATCTCCACGCGCTCAATTTCTGCAATCTCTTGCCGGGACCCGAAGCGCAGCAGCTCGCTACCTGGATCGGCTGGCGGCTCCATGGCTGGCGGGGCGGACTCGCGGCAGGGCTGCTGTTTGTAATCCCCGGCGCTTTGGTGATCCTCGCGCTGTCGATGCTCTATGCCGTTGCCGCGCGGCTCGATTGGTTCGCGGCGCTGTTCCTCGGCGTCAAAGCGGCGGTGCTGGCAATTGTCGTACAGGCGCTACTGCGCATTGCCGGGCGCGCACTCAACACGCGGTTCAAGCAGGTGCTCGCTGCGGCAGCCTTCGCGGCGCTGTTCCTGCTCGACCTGGCCTTTCCTCTGATCGTGCTAGGCGCGGGCGGACTGGGCATGGCGGTTGCCGCATTCCAGCCCGGCTGGCTGGCGCTCAAGGTGGGAGACGGCAGCGCCCCCGCCGGGCCCAAGCCGTGGCATGCCACGCTGACGGCGGCCGCGACCTGGGGCGTGATATGGGCCGCTCCCATGCTGCTCGTGCTGGCGACATTGGGACGCGGGCATGTGCTGTGGGATATCGGTACCTTCTTCTCCCAGCTCGCCGTGGTGACATTCGGCGGTGCCTATGCGGTGCTGGCCTATATGGCTCAGGAGGCGGTGCAGGGTTACGGCTGGCTGGCGCCGGGCGAAATGGCGGACGGTCTCGGTCTTGCTGAAACCACGCCAGGGCCGCTGATCATGGTGACCCAGTTCGTCGGCTATCTTGCCGCGTTCCGGGCACCGGAGCCGTTCACGCCGTTTGTCGCCGGACTGCTGGGTGCAGCGCTCACGACCTGGGTTACTTTTGCGCCCTGCTTTCTATGGATTTTTGCCTTCGCGCCGTGGATCGACCGGCTGGGGCAATCGGTGAAACTGAAGGGCGGCCTTGCCGCGCTGACGGCGGCCGTGGTCGGAATGATCGCCAACCTTACCGCATGGTTCGCGCTGCATGTCCTGTTCGCCGATGTGGGCGAAGTCCTGATCGGGCCGGCGCGATTCTACCAACCCGACTTTTCGAGCTTCGACTGGCGCGCAGCTTTGCTGGGCGCGGCTGCCTGCCTGCTCGTGTTCGGCGCGAGATGGTCGGTGATCCGAGTTTTGGGAGCCGCGGCGATCGGCGGACTGGTCCTCGGAATGATGACATAACCGGCACGATCGGAAATGTCGGATCTATGCTGGCCACCACGTTCCTGCACTACACCGAGCGCGGGCCGAACAGGATGATTGCCGCTCCACCCAGGCACACCGCCGCGCCGATCAGATCCCACCGGTCGGGACGCGCGCCTTCGACCGCCCAGAGCCAAACGAGCGCTGAGGCGATGTAGACCCCGCCATAAGCGGCATAGGCGCGCCCTGCATGTTCCGCGTCGATCAGGGTCAGCAGGTAGGCAAACATGGCCAGCGCAGCCATGCCTGGGATCAGCCACAGCGGCGACTTGTCCAGCTTTAGCCATGCCCAGAAGGCAAAGCATCCGGCGATTTCGGCCAAGGCGGCGCCGAGATAGGCGAAGGCGTGCATGCGGATGACTGGTAGCCGCTTTCGATCCGGTCGCAACCGAAAGTCGTGAGCCCTCGCTAGAACGTCTTCTTCACGCCAACACGAAACTGACGTGGCTCGACGACGCGGCTGTTTCTGCCCAGCACACCCTCGGGCGGTTCGCCGGGAAAGCGCGTCTCGTAGTAATAGTCGATGTCGTCGGCGTCGGAATCGAACAGGTTCAGCACTTCGCCGTAGATCTCGAGCCCGTCGAGGCCGTGCGGGCTCCAGGCGGCGCGCAGATTGACCAGAAGCGTTTCTTCGCCCCGCTGCGAATTGTCCTCGATCAGCGGATGCGGCCCGAGATAGCGTAGGCGCCCGGCGACGTTGAAGTGGGGGAAGATCAGCGACGCGCCGAGTTCGCCCGAGCTTTCCAGCGCCCCGGGGATATAGTTCTCGCCTTCGGGCAGACCGGCATAGCGGGCGGTCGTGCCGGTAATAACCCCGTCCAGCGCCAGCCAGTCGGTCGGCTTGTAGAATGCGGTGATTTCGTAGCCGTGGCGCTCGCCCGGATCGCTCGGTTCGACGGCGCCGCTGTCGCCGACATAGATCAGCTCGGAATCGATCGAGCTCCACCAGTAGACGCCGGTCAGGATCATGCCGCCGCGTTCGAAGCGGGCGCCCACTTCCTTCATATTGCCTTCGACCAGGCCCGGCGCGGGATCGACCGGATTGGTGACGCCGCGTGCATCGTTGGAATGGAAGCCTTCGCCCCAGTTGGCATAGAGTGCAATGCCGTCGGCGATCTCGTAATTGAGCCCGATCTTGGGTGAAACGATGTGATCGGAAACCTCGCCGCTCCACGCTCCGCCATCGATCGCGGTAACGTCGAAGTCGTACCAGTCGCCGCGCAGCCCGCCGATAACCATCAGCCGGTCGACGGGGCGCCAGATCGCCTCGGCATAAAGGCTGGCGGAGCTTTCATCGACTTCGAAGGTATTGACGGTGAATTCCTTGGCGCCCGCGATCGTCTCATCGAGTCCGACTGGGTCGATCGCATCCTTGCGCAGCTCCGTGCCAAGTGTCAGCTCCAGCCTGTCGCCGACATCGAACCGGCGTTCGATCCGTCCACCGAAACTCCAGCGCTCCTCATATTGGCGCAACTGGTCGCCGTTGACGGGATCTTCGAGGAAATAAGTGAAGTTGGAAAGCAGGTTCCAGTCGTAATGCTGGCCCCATGCGGTAAGTTTCCAATCCTCGCCCTCGTAATTGATAGTCAGGATTTCGCGCTTCGTCTCGCCGCGCAGCGCATCGTCGAGCGAGCAGAAACGGTCCTCGCATAGAGGCGTGCCGATGGTGCGCTCGGGCAATTGCTCGGTCGGCGCCCAGCTCGCCCAGAAGCCGTTGAACGAAACCTGCAGAGCGCCCGCCCCGAGCGGCACGGAATATTTGGCGAAAGCGGAATAGCCGTCGAAATCCTCGGGCAATTCCCACGGCCCGTCATTGAACTTGGCCTGGCCGACCAGCAACAGTTCTCCCGCGCCGATTTTCGCCGATCCGCCGGCGACGAAACGGTAGTAATTGTACTCGCCCGCCTCGGCGACTGCGAAGGGCTTCATGGTATCGCGCGTGGTGATGCTGCTCGAGCCGACGAAGCTGAAATCGCCGCGGTCGGCGCGATATGGGCCCTTGCGGTAATCGACCCGCTCTACGATCTCCGGGATCAGCCCGTTGACGTCCAGATAGCCCTGGCCGTGGCCGTGCGTGCGGAAATTTATCGGCATGTCGTCGACATAGACCGAGAAATCGGTGCCATGATCGAGGTTGAAACCGCGCAGGAAGAACTGGTTGGCCTTGCCCCCGCCCGAATGCTGCGTGGCGATAAGGCCGGGCGTCGCTTCGAGCAGTTCGCCGGGGCGCAGGAGCGGGCGGATCTCGATATCCGCGCCGGCGACACCGCCCTCGCTGGCCGCGCCGGCAATGCCGATCCGCTCCTCGCCGCGGCCGAAGACGTAGATTACCTGGTCCTCATCCTCGTGGGTTTCCAGGGCTGGCTCGTTTGCGATGACGTGCTCCTCGCCGGCGTCCTCTTGCGCAGCGGTTGGCATGGCGCCGGCCAGCAGGGCAAGAGCCGCAACCCCGGAAAACATGCGGGCTGGCGAATTGACGGATGTCGAGCTGCGGATCGATAGGCCTGACAAGGCATTCCTTACATTATCGTTGATCTGGTCCGGACGCGCTGGCGGGCCGCTCTCGCCAATCCAAGTTAATTACGGTAATGGCGCGTTACACCGCGTTACACTCGGTAGTTCGGGGCAATTTCGAAATAGGCGGCAGGGTGGCTGAGGCGAGATCAGATAAGGCGGCGGCCGGCGAAATCTTCGCTGCCGAAGTCGCGCGCCTGCGTGCCAGCGGCGCGCTGGGTGAGGCCGGGCGCTTGCGCGAATTGTTCAACTATCTTGCCGCTCGCGGGTCCGAAGCACCGCCCGCCAGCCAAGCCGATATCGCCGCCGAGGTGTTCGGCAATGATGGGGCCGATGGCGATGACGCCACAGTGCGGGTCTATATCCACCGGTTGCGGAAGCGGTTGGAGGATTTCTACGAGAAAGCCGGTGCTGGCGCGGGCGAGGCGCGGCTGGTCATTCCGGCCGGGATTTATGCCCTGAGGCAAGAGCAGCCCGGTAAAGCCATGCCGTCAGCCCGGCTCGCGACTGGGCGGTTACCGGGCCGCTGGTTGCTGGCGCTGGGCGCTGCCGCGCTGGCGGTGACAGCGTTCTTTGCCGGGCGCGGTTCCGACGAGGCTGCCGGTGCGCCGCCGGTCAACGAGATATGGGAGCCCTTCATCGAATCCGACCGTCCGATCATGGTGGTGGTCGGCGACTATTACCTCTTCGGCGAGATCGACCCGGTGCGGCCCGAGGAAGGGCGGCTGATCCGCGATTTCTCGATCAATTCGCAGATCGATCTGGCACGGGCGCAGGAGACCAACCCGGCGCGTTATGGCAGTGCGGAGGATGTCGGCCTCAGCTACCTTCCCGTATCGACGGGCGCCGCGCTACGCGCGCTGATGCCGGTGCTGGCGCGCAGCAATCACCCGGTGGAATTCGCGGCGGCATCCGAGGTCGATGCCGAGGATCTGCGCGACTACAATGTGGTTTATATCGGTTTGCTCAGCGGGATGCGATTGCTGGAGGAATCCACGTTCGCCGGATCGAACTATTCCGTGGGCATGAGTTATGACGAGGTGATCGACCGCGACAGCGGCCGGTCCTATGTCAGCGAAGAAGCGCGGCGGCTGGCCGCGCCGGTTTTCTACAAAGACTATGCCTATTTCGCGCGCTTCGATGAACCGGGCGGTTCGCATATTGCGGTCGTAGCTGGCGCTCGCGAGACGGGCCTGAGGGCCATGGCTACGACGGTTGCCGGGGACTTACCTCCGCAGATGGAGCGATTGGCGGGTTCTCCTCCCGACCGCGGCTTCGAAGCATTGTTCGAAATCACCGGACAACAAGGCGCCAACCTGTCGCAGCGGCTGGTCTCGGCACGCGCACGGCCGGGGCGCTAAACGCTCCCGCCCTTCCACCGGAATGTCACCTTAATCGACACGCGAAACGGGGCGTTTGCACAGGCGAATTTTCCTTCAATACACTGAAATAAAAAGGTATAGCTGGAAACGGCTGCCACCTTCGCCAGAGGCGTTTCGTGGCCGTGCCAAGGCGGTTTTGGCGCTGGGTTGTTTTGCAAACACGAAGCCAATGGCAGGGATGGCCCAAGCCTAATTTGTCACCCTGAACTTGTTTCAGGGTCCATTTCTCCGCCTGGACCGGCCGGTCTGGGAGGCACGATGGATGCTGAAACGAGTTCAGCATGACGGAGAGAGGATGCGTCGCTCCCCACGTTTGCTAACAGCCCAATCGCCATTTTTTTGCCGCGAGAGAGCCTCCCTGCCGCGCCGCGGAAGACGGGCGGAGAAGGACGCACGGGATCGACGGTTCAATGAGCCGCCACGGCCCTATCAGAACGAAACCCCTGTAGGAAAGCGCGGCTTCGCCGGTGCCGGGCCGCCGGTCAGGCGTTGTCGAGCAGGACGCAGGTCTGTTCGAGCAGATTGGCGATCCGCGCTTCGGCTTCCGGCGAGGTCCGGACTTTGGGAATCGCGACCGAGAAGGCACCGACCACTTCGCCGCCGATCCGCGCCGCGCGGCCAATCCCGACGATGCCCAGACTGTATTCGTCCTCGGTGCGGGCCAGCCCGCTGTCGCGGATTTGCGCCAGCTGCCGCCGCAATGTCGCCTCGTCGGTCACCGTCCGGGGTGTGAAGTTCGCGCGATCGGCCTCGCGGAAATAGCGTTCCAGCTCATCGTCCGGCAGCGCAGCCAGGATCGCCTTGCCCGATGCCAGCGCATGCATAGGCAGCCGCATGCCGGTGGGCACCGCATAGCGCAGCGCCTGCTCACTGGTCTCGGTGGAGATCGGCTCGACGTCCCACTCGGTGCGGATGAAGAAGCTCGCCGTTTCGTTGAGCTGAACTCTCAGCGTGCGAACCAGCGGCGCGACCCGGTCGGCCAGGCCGAAACCGCCGCTGCGCGTCTGCAGCCGTTCAAGGCCGGGGCCGGGCGAATAGCGCCGCCCCTCGCGCTGGAGATAGCCGCGCTCGACCAGCGTGGAGAGCAGGTAGGATAGGCTGGAGACCGGGATGGCCAGCGCTTTGGCGATGTCCTGCGCGACCAGCGCGCGATCGTGCGCCACGATATATTCGATAATGTCGAGTGTGCGCGTGGCCGACTTGACCTGGCTCGACTGGATGGGATTTCCATTGCGTTCGGGCATGCTATCCGATCCTCCGATCCGCAAGGTCCGCGCCTGCGCGCAGATTTGCGAGCTTTTTCCACGCGACCGCCGGATCGATCTTGCCATATCCGGCAAATGTGCCGAAGCCGCAATCGGTACTGGCGATGACACGGTCCTTGCCGACGATCGCGGCGAACCGCTCGATCCGCTGGGCGATCAGTTCAGGCGTCTCGATGTAGTTGGAGCAGGTGTCGACCAGGCCGGGTGCGAGGATTCGCTCCTCACCCAGCTTCGCTTCCGCCCAGATGGCCCATTCGTGCTCGTGGCGCGGATTGGCGGCCTCGAACAACAGCGTGGCAGGTTTTGCGCGCAGCACTATATCGACGATCCGTTCGAGCGGGATATCGTGGTCGTGCGGGCCTTCGTAATTGCCCCAGCACAGATGCATCCGCATCTTTTCCGCCGGGATGTTGGCGGTAGCGGCGTTGAGAGCCTCGACATTGGCGGCGATCGTCCGGAGAAACTCCTCCTCGCTCATGTCCTGGTAGCCCGTGTGACGGCTCATCGCGAGGTCGGGGCAATCGAGCTGCAACATGAAACCCGCCTCGACGATAGCCTCGTATTCGGGGCGCATCGCGTCGACGAGGTCGGCGAGATAGGCCTCGTGGCTGGAATAGAACTGGTTTGGCTGGAAGGCGGTGATGAGACCGGGCGAAGCCGAGTTCAGAAACCCCGTGGCCCCATTTCCATGCGCATCGAGCGCTTTCCTGAAACGGCGTATATCGTCGTGCAACGGCTCGAGATTGACCAGCTCGACCTTGGAGATTGCGCAGGCGCGCGTGAATTCCTGGCTACCCATGATAGCGGAGAGCTTCTTCGCCAACTCCGGCACCTCGGCGAGATCGAGTGCCGGCTTCCTCGGCATATGTTCGCCGAAGCCGGAAAGCCGCTCGATAATGTAAGTGGAATATCCGACCTTGCCCAGTTCACCGTCGCTGACGAAAGTGACGCCCGCTTCGACCTGCTTTGCCACGGCGTCGTCCACCGCCGCCTGCACCACGCGGTCGAATTCGGCGGCGTCATAGGCTTCACCCTTGTCTCGGGCGAGCAGCAGCGGCACGAGCTCAGGCCCGCGCGGAAGGCTGCCGACATGGGATGTTGCGATCATGCATCGCGGTATTTCAGATATGCGAAATTACCGCAAGTATGAAGTTACCGCTATCCGCAGCGGCGTTGCCGGACTGCGCGCGATCAGGGAACGAGA
>DASWIR010000107.1:0-2342 GCA_036397575.1 Alteraurantiacibacter sp.
TCGAGCACTTCGAGTACCGAAAAGCCGCGCCCATAGCCGCAATTCATAGTGAAGCTTGTCGCAGGATCCGCAATCAGCGCTTGAAGTGCCAGCAGATGGGCCGACGCCAGGTCCGAAACGTGAATATAGTCGCGAACCCCCGTACCGTCGGGCGTGTCGTAATCGGTGCCGAACACGGCGACGCTGTCGCGCTTGCCCAACGCTGCCTCGACCGCGACCTTGATGAGATGCGTGGCTCCCGCGGTCGACTGCCCGCTGCGTGCCAGCGGATCGGCGCCCGCGACATTGAAATATCTGAGCGCGCCATAATTGATCGGACAGGCCTGGGCCGTGTCGGCAAGCATCTGCTCGGTCATGAGCTTCGACCAGCCATAGGGATTGATCGGCTTCTTCACGGCGTCCTCGGTCACCGGGGAGAAATCGGGAATGCCGTATGTGGCCGCAGTCGAGCTGAAGATCATGTGCGGCACGCCGGCCTTCACCGCCGCTTCGATCAGCGCGCGGCTCTTCGCTGTGTTGTTGAGATAATAGTCGAGCGGTTTCTCGACGGATTCCGGAACCACGATGGAACCGGCAAAATGCATGATCGCACGGATATTCCGTTCGGCGAAGATTCGCGCCAGCAGTTCCGCATCGGCGATATCGCCTTCGTAGAAAGGCACGCCTTCCGGCACCGCGAAGCGGAAGCCGGTGGAAAGATTGTCGATCACTGCGACGGGCCAGCCGGCATCGGCAAGCGCGAGCACCGCATGGCTGCCGATATAACCGGCGCCGCCTGTAACAAGAACGGGACATTTCGAACTCATGGCCTGCAGCCCTAGAGTGCGAGGGTAAATTTTTGGGTAAGGATGGCGCCTTGCATCGCTGTGGAGGCGCGCGCACAAGGCGATGAAGAGGATCGTATGAGATGAAAACCGCAAGACTGATCAGCATGATCGCCGCGCCGCTGGCGCTGGCCGGCTGCGTGGCGCCGGTCGGGCCGGTCGAGGTGACGCGCTTTCACGAGCCGGCCGCCATAGGCCAACTGGCGCAGGGTACGATCGCGGTCGTGCCCGCACCCGGCATAGAGGAGGAGGCTGGGGACAGCCTCGAATTCGCATCCTACCGCACCGCTGTTGCCAGCGAACTGCAGGGGCTGGGCTACAGATATGTAACCTCGCCCAATCCGGCACAGGTCGCCGAATTGCGCATCGAGCGGATCGTCTACCGGCCCGGCCGCGACGGGGGGCCAGTGACAGTGGGCGGCGGCGCAAGCACGGGCTCCTACGGATCGGGCGTCGGCGTGGGGATCGGTATCGACCTTTCCGGCCCGCCGCCGGAGCAGGTGACCACCGAGATGCAGGTTATGATCAGGGACCGCAGCAGCGGCCGGACGCTTTGGGAAGGCCGCGCCAGCTTCACCGTGCGGGCCGATTCTCCGCTGGCGGGAACCCAGCTGGGCGCGCCCAAGCTGGCAGCCGCCCTGTTCCGCGACTTTCCCGGCAATAATGGCGAGACGGTGGAGGTTCGGTGAGCGCCGGGGATATCCAGATCGACGCCGCGTTCGACAGCGGCAACATCTCGGTCGTCTCGGTCAAAGGCGCCAGCGCGACATTGCGCATCCCCAACGACCGCCAGAGCGAATTCTATCAGTGGTTCCATTTCCGCGTCGCCAATGCGGCGGGGCGCGAACTGGTGCTCAAGATCGGCGATCTTGGCGGATCGGCCTATCCGGAAGGCTGGCCGGCCTACAATGCCTGCGTATCGGAAGATCGGGCCTATTGGGCGCGCGCCGAAAGCTCCTACGACAAGGGCAAGGACGGCGGCACGCTGACCATCCGCTACACACCGGCCAGCGACATCGCCTGGTTCGCCTATTTCGCACCCTATTCGATGGAGCGGCATCACGACTTGGTGGCCGATGCGGCCGCGTCGGAAGGGGTGAGCTATCGCTGCCTCGGCCATTCGCTCGACGGCCAGCCGATCGACTGCCTCGAAATGGGCGAAGGCGAGACCCAGGTGTGGCTTTATGCCCGCCAGCATCCGGGCGAGAGTATGGCCGAGTGGTGGATGGAAGGCGCACTCGACTGCCTCACCGATCCGGCCGATCCCACGGCGAAGGAACTGCGCCGCCGCTGCCGCCTCCACATTGTGCCCAATTGCAACCCGGATGGATCGCAGCGCGGCCATTTGCGGACAAATGCCGTGGGCGTGAACCTCAACCGCGAATGGGACGATCCGAGCGCGGAGAAATCCCCCGAAGTGCTCGCAATCCGGGATGCGATGGACGAGACGGGCGTCGACTTCGCGATGGACGTCCATGGGGACGAAGCGATCGCCGCCGTGTTCCTCGCCGGTTTCGA
>DASWIR010000108.1:0-2378 GCA_036397575.1 Alteraurantiacibacter sp.
GAGTGCCGCCAGGAGATTTTCCATGAATGACGAGATTGCCGAGCTGCGCGCCGAGATCGCGGAGCTGAAGAAGCGCGTGCGGACGAACGAGGATTACCGCGAGATCGCCAACCTCCAGGCAGCCTATGGCTATTATGTGGACAAGGGGCTGTGGGACAAGGCGGCGGAACTGTTCGCGAAGGACGGCACGCTCGAGATCGCCGGGCGCGGCGTTTACAAGGGCCGCGAGCGTGTACGCGCCTATTTGCATCATTTGCCGCCCTATGGCCGCGGTACGGTCTACAACCACATGCAGCTGCAACCCGTGCTTCATATCGACAGCGAGGCGGGCAAGGCCAAGGGCCGCTGGCGCACGCTGATGATGGTCGGCTTCCTCGGGCGCGAAGGCCGCTGGGGCGAGGCGACTTACGAGAACTCCTATGTCCGCGAAGAAGGCAAATGGCGCATCTCCAGCCTCCACGGGATCGTCAATTTCTACTGCGAGTACGAAGAGGGCTGGCACAAGGGCGGAGTAAAGCTGCTGCGCTCGGTCGAAGGACTGGCGCCAGACGCGCCGATGAGCTTCGAATACGAAGCCTATCCGGAAGCCGTGATCGCCCCCTTCCACTACGACGAGGTGTAGGACCCTACTATAGACGCGGCAGCGGCGCGCTTTCTCGCAGCTCAGGCACGATCTCCTTGCCCGTCACGGGATGGGCATAATGGAATGGGACCAGCCTGGTCTCGGGCCAGGCCGGGTGCGGCTCGCCCTGGATCTCGTCCGGTCCGTTGGGATCGTCGGGGAATGTCGCGGTGAGGAAGGGCGAGGGAATCCGTTTCGCCCCGGCCCAGCCGGTCTCGTAATCGACCTGGGTGAAAAGGTGGTAGGCATGGCGGCCGATCTTCCAGATGCCGTCTTCCTTCACATAGAGGTTCTCATACATACCGTGCTCCCACCATTGGCGCGGGAGGCGCGGGTTCGGGTCGGGCTTGGCATCGTGCTGCGCGCCCATCAGCGTGCAGCGCCAACGGCCTTTCGCCGTCTGCCGATCATCCGCGACGCTGATCACGTCCTGTGACGGCCAATGCTCGCACATCAGCCCAAAGGCCGGACCGTTTACACCGTGCGTGAAGCTGTTCCTGAGCCGCCCGCAATAGAGCCGCGTCAGCGCTTCGTGCCCGCGCCAGATACCGCCCATGAAATGCAGCTCCCCCTCGCGGGCGAAGCAGTCCACCGC
The DNA here is from genome assembly GCA_036397575.1 of Alteraurantiacibacter sp. Classification (GTDB taxonomy): domain Bacteria; phylum Pseudomonadota; class Alphaproteobacteria; order Sphingomonadales; family Sphingomonadaceae; genus DASWIR01. Next base: position 1,218 of record DASWIR010000108.1, read on the forward strand.
CTCGTCATAGAGGCCCTTGTCCATGAAATAGCAGTAGCTGACCTGGAGCCGGCGGATCGCCTCGATATCTTGCTGCGTGCCGACCTGGCGGGTAAGTTCAGCAATTGCTTTTTCGGCGGCGGCGAGGCGGTCTTCGAGGCTCATGCGGCGGCTCCTTCCTTTTGGCTGGCGAGCTCGGCATCGAGATCGTCGGGCAGTTCGTAATAGTTGCCGGACAGTGCATCGTAGCGGCCCGATGCAAGGTCGAGGCAGCGCTGGGCGCAGCGCGCGAGATCGTCCTGATTGGTGGGATCGTGCTCGGCCTTGCGCAGGCGCGAGACGAAATCGCCGAGATATTTTTCCGCGTCGGCGCTCTCCATGGTCTCGCGCGCAAGCTGGGTGAAGACGAAGCCGGGATCGATCGCGAATACCGCAACGCCCGTTCCCTTAAGCTCCGCCGCCGCTTCGGCCACCAGCCGGTTGAGCGCAATCTTTCCGGTGCAATAGGCCGACAGGTTCGGTGCGACCATGCGGCTGGCGATCGCCGACATGCAGATGATCCGCCCGCGATCCCGTTCGATCATTCCCGGGATCACGCGCTGCATCAGCAGCATGGGCGCGCGGATGTGTACTTCCTGCGCGCGCCACCATTCATCGGCGTCGACTTCCCACAACGGGCCGAAGGGACCGGGGACGCCGGCATTGGAGACCAGCAGGTCGATCGGACCAAACCGGGCCTCCACCTTGGAGATCGCTGCATCGATCGCTCCCGGCGAGGTTATGTCGCAAGGGACGGCGATCGCTTCCCCACCGTCCGCGCGGATTGCCGCCGCAACTTCGTCGAGCTGATCCTTGCTGCGCGCGACGAGCGCGACCTTCGCGCCTTCGGCTGCCAGTCGCTGCGCAATCGCGCGCCCGAAGCCGCGCCCCGCGCCCGTGATCAGGGCGATTTGCCCTTCGAGAATTCCCATGCATCCTCCCGCTGTTTTCGCACAAGGAGCTAACCCGGCGCGCGCGTGCAGTCGAGAGCATCGCGGCGCAATAAGCTGTCCAGCAGGTTTCCGTTCTTTTCGGGAGCTTTGCCCCGCGGAAAGGAGTATTTGGAATCACTTACTGGAGGGGCATCACACCATGATTCCACGTCTTTATGTCGCCGTGTCGCTCGGCGCGATCGCCGCTGCG
>DASWIR010000109.1:0-4742 GCA_036397575.1 Alteraurantiacibacter sp.
CCAGCCCCTTGAGGCCGCCCATTTTCCTGAGCTGCTTCATCGCGCGGCCCATTTCCTGATGCATCTTGAGCAGCTTGTTCACATCCTGCACCTCGGTGCCGGAGCCGGCCGCCACACGCTTCTTGCGTTTGGCATTCATCAACACGGGATTGGTGCGCTCCTTGGGCGTCATCGAGCCGATGATCGCATCCATCCGCAGCAGCACGCGGTCGTCCATCCCGCTCGCCTGCATCGCCTGCTTGGCCTTCTTCATGCCGGGCATCAGCCCCGCCAGCATTCCGAGCCCGCCCATGCTCTGCATCTGGCGAAGCTGGGTACGCAGGTCGTTGAGATCGAACTGGCCCTTGGCCATGCGCTTCGCGAGCGCTTCGGCGTCTTCCTCCTTGATCGTCGCCGCGGCCTTCTCGACCAGGCTGACGACATCGCCCATGCCGAGGATCCGGTCGGCGATGCCGCGCGGGCGAAACGTCTCGATCGCGTCGATCTTCTCGCCGACGCCTGCGAATTTGACCGGCTTGCCGGTGACTTCGCGCATCGATAGCGCGGCGCCGCCGCGGGCATCGCCGTCGAGCCGGGTCAGCACCACGCCGGTCAGCGGGACTTCGTCGGTGAAGCTCTGCGCCACGTTCACCGCGTCCTGACCGGTGAGTGCATCCACCACGAGCAGCACTTCGGTGGGCGCCGAAACGGTGGCGACGGCTTTCATTTCGGCCATCAGCGCTTCGTCGACATGGAGGCGGCCGGCTGTGTCCAGGAGCAGCACGTCGACGGCCTGCAATTTTGCGGCCTCCAGCGCGCGGCGGGCGATATCGACCGGTTGCTGGCCGGGCACGATCGGCAGGGTACCGACACCCGCCTGCTCGCCCAGTACCCTCAATTGCTCCTGCGCCGCAGGGCGGTTGACGTCGAGCGAGGCGAGCAGCGCCTTCTTGCCGCGTTTTTCCCTGAGCAGCTTGCCGAGCTTGGCGGTGGTGGTGGTCTTGCCCGAACCCTGCAAGCCGACCATCATGATCACCACCGGCGGACGCGCATCGAGATCGATCTCGGCGACCTCGTCCCCGCCCAGCATCTCGACCAGTTCGTCATGGACGATCTTGACGACCTGCTGGCCGGGCGTGACCGATTTCAGCACCTGGTGGCCAACGGCCTTTTCGGTGACCTTGTCGATGAACTTGCGCGTGACGGAGAGCGCGACATCCGCCTCGAGCAGCGCAACGCGGACTTCGCGCATGGCCGCGCGAACGTCATCCTCGCTGAGCGCGCCGCGCCCGCGAAGCTTGTCGAATACGTTGCCGAGCCGGTCGGACAAGCTTTCGAACATGCGCTGCGTCACTCCTCTGCGCGGCCAAAACCGCTAAATGCCAAAAATGCCGGCGGACGAAACCTCGTCGGCCAGCATGGCATCAGTTACTGATCCATACCACGTGGCATGGCATATTCGATTTCAAACCATTCTACCGATTTTCGGTCCGGGGCGAAGGCGAAAATGGTGGTCCCGGAGAACCGGCGCGCAGCGACCTAAAGGGTCGTGAGCACCGGAAGCGCACGGTACCGCCATTTGCAGCCCGGCCCGGACCGAAAAGCGGTGAAATGGTGGAGCCTAGCGGGATCGAACCGCTGACCTCTACAATGCCATTGTAGCGCTCTCCCAGCTGAGCTAAGGCCCCATTCCATTTATCTCTCGGTGCATCCTGGGAGACACACCATCCCAAGCCTCAAAGCCGGGGAGCCGCCCTTTATGAGCAGCGCCCCCGTTTTGCAAGAGACTTAGGGTCCGGATACTAGGTATCCTCTTTGTCGTCCGCTGTCTTGGCAACACCGAGATCGTCGTCGCCGCCAAGATCGACATCATTGTCCGGCGAATCCTCACCGTCGTCGATGTCTTCCAGATCGTCGTCGGCCAGATCCGAATCTGCCTCCTTGGTCTTCTTTTCCTTCTCCTCCTCTTCGAAGGGGATAGGCTGTTTGGTTTTGAGCACGGGCTCGGGATACCATTTATTGCCGCACTCGATGCAGACGACCGGATCTTCGGTCCCCAGATCATAGAAGCGTTCGCCGCATTTGGGGCAGCTGCGCTTGGTGCCCCACTCAGGCTTTACCATTACCGAAAATCCTCAAAAATACCGGCCCGCGCAACTGGCGTCGGGCGCATGACAAAATCTCTGTCTTGATGGTGGTGGCCCTTAGCCAATTCAAGGGCCGAATCAAGAGTGCCGCGCGCCTTGCCATAGGCCCCATGCGCTGTCAAAAGCCCGCCCGCATGAACGCCTCCGTAAATCCCGCCCCTCGCCGCTTTTCCGCCACCGGCCCGCTCAACGGCCGGATCCGGGTGCCCGGCGACAAGTCGATCAGCCATCGCTCGCTGATGCTGGGCGCGCTGGCAGTGGGTGAGACGCGCATTTCGGGCCTGCTCGAAGGCGAAGACGTGCTGGCCACCGCCGCCGCGATGCGGGCGATGGGGGCGACTGCCGAACGTACGGGCGACGGCGAATGGCGCGTGAACGGCGTGGGCGTCGGCGGATTGCTTCAGCCCGACCGCGCCCTCGACATGGGCAATTCGGGCACTTCGACACGGCTCCTCATGGGCCTCGTTGCAAGCCACGCCATCACCGCAACCTTCATCGGCGATGCCAGCCTTTCAGGCCGGCCGATGGGCCGCGTGATCGAACCGCTCGGCCGCATGGGTGCGCAGTTCACCACAAGCCCCGGCGGCACACTGCCGCTCACCGTGCAAGGCTCCTGCCCTGCCATCCCGATCGAATACCGCCTGCCGGTGGCATCCGCGCAGGTGAAGAGCGCGGTTCTGCTCGCCGGGCTTAACACGCCGGGCATCACCAGGGTGATCGAGCCGGTGGCGACGCGCGACCATTCCGAGCGAATGCTCAGGGGCTTCGGCGCCGAGCTGGAAGTAGAGGAAGTCGCCGGAGAGCGCGTGATTTCCATCCGGGGCGAGGCAGAACTCAGCCCGCAGGAGATCGAAGTTCCTGGCGATCCCTCCTCCGCCGCCTTTTTTATCGTCGCCGCGCTCATCGTGCCCGGCAGCGAAGTAACCATCGAAAATGTCGGTCTGAATCCCACCCGCGCCGGGCTGATCCATGTGCTGCGCGAAATGGGGGCCAGCATCGAGGAAGTGAATCCCCGCACCGTCGGCGGCGAACCGGTCGCCGATCTCGCCGTGCGCCATTCGCTGCTCAAGGGCATAGATGTCGATCCCCGTATCGTGCCCAGCATGATCGACGAGTTCCCGGTGTTCTTCGTCGCCGCCAGCATGGCCGAGGGGCAGACCGTTACGAGCGGTCTCGACGAGTTGCGCGTCAAGGAATCCGACCGCCTCGCCGCCATGGCCGCGGCGCTGACCGCCGCCGGCGCGCGCGTAACCGAGCAGGAGGACGGGTTGGTTATCGAGGGCACGGGCGGCGAGCCTCTCCCCGGCGGAAACACTGCGACCACCCATCTCGACCACCGCATCGCCATGAGCATGGCCGTGGCCGGCCTCGCGTCGAAAGACGGGGTAGAATTGGACGACACTTCGCCGATCCGCACCAGCTTTCCCAATTTCGAAGCGCTGCTCGATGGGCTGACACCGTGATCCTTCACCACTCCCGTCATGCTGAACTTGTTTCAGCATCCATTGCGCCTCCACGACCGGTCGTCCGCGAGGAAGGATGGACCCTGAAACAAGTTCAGGGTGACGAGATTGGTTTCAATGCGCTGCTGGACGGGTTGTCGGCGTGAGCGAGAAGGCGTTCACCAACGAACTGGAGCGGGCGCTGGCGAGGCCTGACATCGAGGAAGTGAAGCGCATTCTCAGCGTTTATCGCAAATGGCAAATCGCCGATCGATCCAGCGAATATCTCGACGAATATGCAGCGGTGATGGATTCGCCTCGGGACGATCCGGAGTTGGCCATAAGCTTCGTGATCCTCGCCGCCGCGACTTATGACGACCCAAAATTCGTTGGCCTGATGGCTGCCGGGGTTCTTGAAGATCTCCTGCAAGCGCCTAGTGAAAACATCCTTCGAAGGCTATTGGACGAAGCGCGAAAAACGGCGCGTATCCGCTGGATGCTAAGTATCGTCTACCTTCATGCAATCCCATCCTCCGACGTCAGATCCGCGATTGAAGGAGCAATCGGCGATATGACCGGCGACGATCCTATCCCCCCGAAGCCATGGGCATGATCATCGCCGTCGACGGGCCCACCGCTTCGGGCAAAGGCACCATCGCTCGCGCATTGGCGGCGCATTACCGCCTGCCGCATCTCGATACCGGCCTGCTTTACCGCGCTGTGGGCCATCAGGTCGCGCTCAATGGCGGCGATCCGAACGATCCCGGCGATGCGCTCGCAGCGACCGGCTTCCCCGACAGCCTGCTCACCGATCCCGAATTGCGCAGCGAGGCGACCGGCGGGCTCGCCAGCCGCATCTCGGTCCATCCCAAGGTTCGCCGCGCGCTGTTCGACCGGCAGCGCGATTTCGCCACCCAGGCCGGCGGCGCAGTGCTCGACGGGCGCGACATCGGCACGGTCATCGCACCCGATGCCGATGTGAAGCTGTTCGTCACCGCCAGCGTCGAGGCGCGCGCGATGCGCCGCTGGAACGAAATGCAGCAGCGCGGGGAAAACCACACGCTCGCCGAAATCGAGGAAGACCTGCGCCGCCGCGACCAGCGCGACCAGAGCCGCGCCGCCGCACCGCTGATGGCCGCCGCCGATGCGCTGGTGCTGGATACGACGGAGATGA
>DASWIR010000110.1:0-4852 GCA_036397575.1 Alteraurantiacibacter sp.
CCGCCTTCGTCCTTGTCGATCGCGCGGCCCTGGCGCTCCGAGGTGGTGGTGAGCAGCATTTCCTGCACCACCTGCTCCAGCGTGTCGGCTTCGCTCTCCACCGCACCGGTCAGCGGGTAGCAGCCCAGCGTACGGAAGCGGATCGATCGCATAACCGGCTCCTCGCCGGACTGGAGTGGGAAGCGGTCGTCATCGACCATCAGCAGCAGCCCGTCCCGCTCCACGGTCGGGCGCTTGGCCGCAAGGTAGAGCGGGACGATCTCGATCTCTTCGGCCATGATATATTGCCAGATGTCGAGCTCGGTCCAGTTGCTGAGCGGGAAGACGCGGATGCTTTCGCCCCTGGCCTTCTTCGCATTGTAGAGATTCCACAGCTCCGGGCGCTGGTTCTTCGGGTCCCAGCCATGGCTGGCGGTGCGGAAGGAAAAGATGCGTTCCTTCGCGCGGCTCTTTTCCTCGTCGCGCCGCGCGCCGCCGAATGCCGCGTCGAAACCGTAATGGTCGAGCGCCTGCTTCAGCCCCTGGGTCTTCCACATATCGGTGTGCAGCGAGCCGTGGTCGAACGGATTGATCCCGCGTTCCATCGCTTCGGGATTGTGCCAGACGAGCAGTTCCATCCCGCTCTTTGCGGCCATTTCGTCACGCAGCCGGTACATGTCCTGGAACTTCCAGGTCGTGTCGACATGCAGCAGAGGGAAGGGAGGCGGCGAAGGATAGAATGCCTTGCGCGCCAGATGCAACATCACTGCGCTGTCCTTGCCCACCGAATAGAGCATGACCGGTTTCGTGGCTTCGGCCACGACTTCGCGCATGATGTGGATGCTTTCGGCTTCGAGCCGTTCGAGATGGGTCAGCTGCTGCATCGGATATGGGCGCGGTGGTTGTATTTTCCCCAGGATGAGTGCGCGCGCTAGCCGCTTCCCATGCGTGTGGGCAAGTGCGGCGGCGGGGAGAAATTCCTTCGCCTTTGAAATTGCGGCTATTGTCCGCTCAGCCGGCGTCCACTTCCGCTTCGGCCTCGATCTCCACTTTCCAGCGCGGATCGTAGAGCCCGGCAATCGCTACCAGCGTGCCGGTAGGCCGCACATGCTTAAGCGCACGGGTGAAAGCGGCGCTGATCGCATCGGCATCTGCAATGTCGGTTGCGAACATGCGGATGCGCACGACATCCTCCATCCGTCCGCCGAGCTCCTCGATGTACTCACGGATCAGCGCAAAGCAGCGATCGGCCTGGGCGCCGGCATCCTCGGCGACCGAGCCGTCTGCCTCTACCCCGGTAGTGCCGGATACGACGATGCGATTGCCCGCGCGCAAAGCGCGAGTGAAGCCGACCTCCTCTTCGAAGGGGCCGCGCGGCGGGATCCGTTGCCGTTCGCTCATCCGCAGCTGATCCGGTCGATCACCAGATTATCGTCATAGGAGACGGTCAGCCGGTCGGCGCGAAAATCCATCGTGACGGCGGTGCGCGGCGGCACCCAGCGCAAGGTCCGCGCGCCGGTCTTCGCCATCAGTTCGGCGCCCACATCCTGCGTCGCCTTCTGGCCGACAAGATCCTGCACGCCCTCGGCATTGCATTCGCCATCGCCGAGCCGCTGCGGTGCAGGGTCACCCGTTGCGGCGCAGGCGGCAAGCGGCGCCATCGCGGTCAGTGCGGCAATTGCCAGTCTGGTCATTGCTTCTCTCCCCCTCAACTGCATTTCTCATAGCGCCGCGGCTCAGCGGCCGCATCCTCGCCGAACTCGCTCAGCATAAGCGCTTCGTTGCCCGCCTCGCCTTCAAGCAGGATCTCGCGCTGCCACTGCATGCCTTCGCCTTCGAAATCGTAGATCGCACGGATGCGGGTTGGGCCGGCTTCGCTCGCTTCTCCCAGCGTTCCCAGGGATTCGTAGAATTTGAGCGTGGTGGGGGAGACTTCCATCAGCCCCTTATTGGCTGGTTCGTCGGGATCGCAATCGGCCTCGGTCATGCCCCAGCGCCCGCGCAAAGCGACGGGAATTTCGCCTTCCAGCGCCACCTCGGCGCCATCCACCGGAAGAGGGCTTGCTTCCCCGGCTTCCATTGGCGGTTCCGTATCGGCGGAATCGCCGCTGTCCGAGCAGGCCGCCAGCGCCAGCAGGGCCGGAGCGGTCAGGAACGCATATTTCATGCTAGTGTCTCCTAGTGGCCATCCCAGGGGGCAACGAATGAGATCCCATTCCTTTCCCATACCCTCCTAGCGCGCTAATACGCCGCAAGGGAGTGCTAATGATGGCCGGACTGTATTTCGACGAGCTGGAAGTGGGGCAGGTGTTCGACCATGCGATCCGCCGCACGGTCACGGAAAGCGACAATCTGCTGTTTTCCGCGCTGACTCACAATCCGGCGCAGCTGCATCTCGATGCGGAATATATGAAGGGCACCGAATTCGGGCAGGTGATCGTCAATTCCACCTTCGTGCTCGGGCTGATGGTCGGGATATCGGTGGGCGACACTACGCTCGGCACCGCGGTTGCAAATCTGGGCTGGGACGAGGTGCGTTTCGTGAAGCCGGTCTTTATCGGTGATACGCTCAGGATCGAGACCGAAGTGGCGGAATTGCGTGAGAGCAGTTCCAGGCCCGACCAGGGTATCGTAACATTCATTCATCGCGCCTATAATCAGACTGGTGAAATGGTCGCCCATTGCAGGCGCACGGGCCTTCAGTTGAAACGGTCGGACTGAATCAACTGGAAAGTTGCAGCGCGTTGCGCTATAAGCTTAGCCAGCTAACTAGTCTGAGAGGCCTGAAATGCCGCTAAATGTCGAGCCTATCACGCCGAAATTCGGTGCCGTTTGCACCGGCCTGGACCTGACGAAGTCCCTCGGCAAAGACGAAGTGCAGGATGTTCTCGATGCCATGGCCAAATATGGTGTGTGCATCTTCCCCAAAACGGGGATGAACGACGCACAGCATGTCGAGTTCAGCCGCAATTTCGGCTTTCTTGAGCGGGTGCCGAAGCGGGAAGGCATGAAGCTGCGCCTGCCTTTCCCCGAGCTGTTCGACGCTTCCAACCTCAATGTCGAGGGTGAGATCACCAAGGACCAGGCCGCGATCCAGTACCGCAAGGGCGACCGGCTGTGGCACACGGACAGCGCTTTTCTCGAAAAGCGCACTTCCTTCTCGCTGCTGCTGGCGCATGAAGTGCCGGGCAAGGGCGGCAATACCGGCTTTGCCGACACGCGCAGCGCCTATGAAGACCTGCCGCAGGAAACCAAGGATCTGATCGACGACAAGATTGGCATCAATTCGCTGTGGTGGAGCCGCAAGATGGCCGGCGCCGACATTCCCGACGAGGAGATCGAAGCGCGCTTCAGGGCGAAGCACCCGATCGTCCATGTGCACCAGGGATCGGGCCGCAAGGCGCTGTTCATCGCTGCGCATACGATGGATATCGAGGGCATGCCCAAGGAGGAAGGGCGCAAGCTCATCCGCGACCTGATCGCGCATACCACGCAGGATAAATACACTTTCGAATGGAAGTGGAGCATTGGCGACCTGGTTATCTGGGATAACCTCTGCACCATGCATCATGGCTGCGAATTCGATTATGAGAACGAACGGCGCGACATGCGCCGCACTACGGTGCGCGAAGGCACCGAGCCGTTCACTATCGAATCGGGCGACGATCCCTATACGGAGCTGTTCTCGGCTTCCCCCAAGGTGGTGGACATCCAGGGCGCGCGCTACGCCGGGCGATAATCGCGCAGCGGTGCGTCAGTGCGCGGGCGGCTCCATGATCTCGGTCAGCACGCCGCCCATATCCTTCGGGTGAAGGAAGAACACCGGCGTGCCATGCGCGCCGATCCGCGTCGGGCCGAGGATGCGCTTGCCGGCTTCGGTGAAATATTGCCGCGCCTCCTCGATGTCCTCGACCTCGAAGGCGAGGTGATGTTGCCCGCCGAGCGGATTGCGCTCGAGGAATTTCGCAATCGGTGAATTCTCGCCGAGCGGTTCGAGCAACTCGATCTGCGTGTTGGGGGTCTCGACGAAGCAGACGCGCACGCCCTGCTCGGGCAGGTCGAACGCTTCGTGCACCGTGGCCGCGCCCATCACCGAGCGCCAGAACTGGACGCTGGCCTCGATGGAAGGTGTCGCGACGCCGACATGGTTGAGCGGGCCGAGTTTCATGTCGCATCCTCGTCATTGCGACCCCGGCCTTGAGCCGGGGGAAGCAATCCAGCGTTCCGCCGTGTCTGGATTGCTTCGTCGCCTGCGGCTCCTCGCAATGACGAAAATGTTGCCACGCTGAGGTGGTTGAGCGGGCCGAGTTTCATATGCTCTCCGTCATTGCGAGCGACCGCAGGTCGCGCGGCAATCCAGCGCTCTGCCGTGACTGGATTGCTTCGTCGCCTGCGGCTCCTCGCAATGACAGAATGGTACCGCCTAGCCACTGGCAATGTCCTCATAGAGATCGCGCCACTCCGGATTCATCGTTTCGATCAGCACCAGCTTCCTGGCCCGCGATCCGCCCTTGATCCGTTTCTCGCGTCCGATCGCTGAATCCATGGTGGCCGCCATCTCGTACCAGACCAGCATTTTGCAGCCATAGCGCTTGGAGAAACCGTCCACCACGCCTTCACGATGCTGCCACACGCGCTGCGGCAATTGCGAAGTCACGCCGGTGTAGAGTGTCCCGTTGCGCTTATTGGCCATGATATAGACGGCTGGGAGTTTCATGGTTCCTACACCTCAAGCGTCATTGCGAGCGACCGAAGGTCGCGCGGCAATCCAGCGTCCCGCCGTTTCTGGATTGCTTCGTCGCCTGCGGCTCCTCGCAATGACAGAATGGTACCGCCTAGCCACTGGCAATGTCCTCATAGAGATCGCGCCACT
>DASWIR010000111.1:0-5489 GCA_036397575.1 Alteraurantiacibacter sp.
TCCGGAGGTCATCGCGAAGCCGGTCAGGTCGGACTGCCAGGCGTGCTCGACCGCTCCGCCGCCGCCGGTGAAGTTGCCCTCTACGGTCAGGATCACCAGCGCGGTCATGGTGCAGATCACGATCGTGTCGATGAAGGTGCCCATCATCGCCATGCGGCCCTGCTGGACCGGATCGTCGGTCTGGGCGACGGCATGGGCTATCGGGGTCGAACCCTGGCCCGCCTCATTCGAGAAAAGCCCCCGCGCCACGCCGGCGCGGATCGCCATGATCATTGCCGCGCCGAGAAATCCGCCAGTGGCGCTCTGTGGGTTGAACGCGCCATCAAAGATCCGGCCGAAGGCCTCGGGGATGTCCTGGATGTCGAGCGCAATGGCGATAAGCGCCATGACGAGATAGGCTGCGGCCATGAACGGCACGACCCGCTCGGCGACTTTGCCGATCGACTTGATGCCGCCGATGATCACTGCGAACACCGCGACTGCGACGATCAGCCCGCCGATCCACTCGGCAAGGCCGAAAAGTTCGCCCAGACCATCGGCGACGGCGTTGGATTGGACCGAATTGCCGGTCACCAGCGCGCTGAACAGCGTGCCGATGCAGAACAGGATCGCGAGCCAGGTCCATTTGGGGCCGAGGCCGATCATGATGTAGCTCATCGGACCGCCGCGATAGACCCCGTCGGAAGTCCTTTCGCGGTAGCGGATGGCGAGGCTGCCTTCACCGAACGCGAGCGCCATGCCGATCAGCGCGGTGATCCACATCCAGAATATCGCGCCAGGACCTCCGAGCGCGAGGGCGGTGGCGACACCGGCGAGATTGCCGGTGCCGACCTGGCCGCTGAGCGCGGTGGACAGCGCGGCGAACGGGCTGATCTCGCCCGCGCCGCTGCCCTTGCGCCCAGCGAACAGGCCGCGAAAGGCGCTGCCGAGCTTGAGGATCGGCATCCCCCTGAGGCCGATCATGAACCACAGGCCGGTGCCGAGCAGTACGATCACCATTGGCGGAAAGGGCAGTACCTCAACGCCGTTCCAGGTTCCTCCCCAGATGAAATCCGAAACATTGGTTACGTGATCGATCAGGCCGACCGATTGTTGCTGGCTTGCCACGCGTTGTCCCCCTCGCGAAGTTGCAGGTTGTCATGCAGGCTAGTGGGCCTGTGTTGCGAGCGCCAGTCCCAAACTCGGCCCATGCACACTTGCCAATGACCGGGGGCCTCGCTAGATATGCACGCGTCTTCCGAACAGTGGAGAATTCGCAGCCCTTCCCGGCAATATGGGCCGGGGCGGCGATGAGCCCTTGGCGGAAGGCAGGAAGATTTTTTTGAAGAGCGAGAGCGAAATGGCGAAAGACAGCGGCAAAACGTCTCCGGGCGAATTCGTCCGCCAGGTTCGCAGCGAGGCAAGCAAGGTCGTTTGGCCGACGCGCGAGGAAACCGTGCGCATGGCGATCCTCGTGGCGATCCTGACGCTGATCCTCTCGCTGTTCTTCCTCGGCGTGGATACGCTGTTCGGCGCGATGGTGCGCTGGCTGCTGTCGCTCGTCTGAGGACGCTGGACGAACGGAAAGACGCAATAGAATGGCAACGGCGCGCTGGTACATTATTCACGCCTATTCGGGCTTCGAGAACAAGGTTCGTGACGCGATCATAGCGGAAGCGGAGCGGCTGGGCCTGTCGGAAGGGGTCGAGGCCGTCGAAGTGCCGACCGAAACCGTCACCGAACTCAAGCGCGGCAAGAAGATGCAGGTCGAGCGCAAATTCATGCCCGGCTATGTGCTTGCCAAGCTGCGCATGAATGACGACGTCTACCACCTCGTCAAGAACACGCCCAAAGTGACCGGCTTTCTCGGCTCCAACAACAAGCCGCAGCCCATTTCCGAGCGGGAGGCCGCGCGCTATTTCGGCGCGCAGGAAGAGGCGGCGTTGCAGCCGAAGCGGGAAATCCAGGTCGATTACGAGATCGGCGATCAGGTCAAGGTGCTGGGCGGCCCGTTCCAGAGCTTCAACGGCCTCGTCGAAGAGCTCGATTTCGACAAGAACAAGGTCAAGGTCAGCGTCTCGATCTTCGGCCGCGCGACTCCGGTCGAACTCGACTTCGAGGAAGTCGAACTGGCGAAGTAAGGCTGGCCGCGCAAACTCGCGCGGTCTTTCGCCTACTTCTTCGCTTTCGTTTTGGTTCGCTTTGTGCGGGCCGACTTGGCCGCTGGGGCTTTCGCGGATTTAAGCGCCGCCAGCTCTGCGTCGACCTTAGCATCCTGCTGCAGCCGGGAAATCTCTACGTCGACCGAGGCGATTGATGGCGCGGGCGATTCGGCTCCACCCTCGCTTGCGAAGTCGATGCGCTTTTCCAAACGCTCGATGCCTTGCAGGCGGCGTTCGGTCCGGCTGCCCCGGTCGGCGAACAAGCCGCCAAACGACGAACCGGCGTCCGCTGCGTGGGGCGCAGGATGCATGTTTTCCAGCTCAGTCAGCCGCGTGCGTGCTTCGGCAAGCTTATCCTCGAGCAGAGCCACTGCGTCTGCGATTTCGCCCGCTTCCTCGCGGGTCTTGGCCGCCTCTTCCTTCTTACCGCGGGCCTGCCGCAACGCATCCTCTTTGGCGAGGATCGCCGATCTTGCGAGATCTTCGCGGTCGTGGTCGAGTGCGATCTTGGCCTTGCCCACCCATTCTCCGGCGGCCTGATCCAAAACCGATGCTTCGCGCTCCAGCCGAACCTCCCGCCTTTGGGCGTGCGTCAGGTCGCTCTGCAAGGCAATGATCGCCTCCTCGATCTGCTTGCGCAGCAGTTTGAGCATCTTTTGCGGATTGCTTGCCGCTTCGATCATTCCCGAGATGTTGCTGGAAACCAGCTCTCGTACCTGGACTGCAATGTGCAACATGATGCCCCCATCATCCGATGGCACGGCTGTAGGGGGCCGAAGGTTAACAGTCAAAAAATGCGGAGGAAATCGGATGAGGTTTCCGGTCAGGCCTTCACCAATTCCACCCGGCGATTTCGGGCCCTTGCGTCCTCGCCCGTGCCGCGTGCCAGCGGTTTTTCGGAGCCGAAGCCGGCTGTCTTCATCCTTGCCGGATCGATCCCCGCCGCGATGAGCTCGGCCCGCACGGATTCGGAGCGCGCCAGCGACAATGTCTTGTTGCGCGCTGCGGTGCCGGTATCGTCCGTATGCCCTTCGATCGATACGTCGAGCGAGGGATTGGCCCGCATCAGTTTGACGATCTCGTCCACCGCGGGCCGCGCGGAGGGCCGGATCGAAGCACGATCCACATCGAACTCGATGTAGACCGGCACGCGCCCGTCCTTGTCGAGCGCCTGCTTGAGCGCATCCGCGCTCTTGAAAGAGAAGCTCTGCGCCATGCCCTGCTTCTCGAGCACGGTGACGTAGCCGTGAAGCGGAACGGATCCGGTGCCGACCGAGATCCACCATTCCTTGCCGCCCTGGCGGATCAGGTAGAAATCGGCCTGATCGCAGGAGGCGCTGAAGCACCGCCCGGTCGGCGCAGGCGCCGTGTTCTCCACTTCCTTCAGGAACGGCCGGGTTTCCACCGGGCCGCCGATCTTCCGGCCGCCGAGGGCGAGCACGGCCTGTTCGTGATTGCGCAGGAACTCGAGGCTTGAATAGGGCCGGTCGCGGGTCAAGCTGTATGCGCTGCGGAAAATCTTCCCCTCCACCGGGATCACCCGCTGCCCGGCGATGAAATAATCGCGGTCGAAGGCGATATTGGTCTCCGCAGCGTTGAATACGTTTTCCAGCCCGTCGAGAGGTTCGAACAGGGGGAAGGGCGGAAGGCTGGCGGTGCTTTCGGGCACATTGAGCGGATCGAAAGCGGCCGGCGCCGCGACCTCGCCTGCCGCAGGAGTGGGGCTTGCTTCGGCGACCTCGTCGCTCACCGCGGCATCACCATCCTCTTCCTTGATCTTGCAGCCGGTAAGGCACAGGCTTCCAGCCAATGCCAGGGCGCAAAGCGTCGCAATCCGCATGGGGTTCCCTCCTTCTTTGTCTCTGGCGCTAGCTAGCCCAAGGCTGGGCGCGGTGACAATCGCCATCGCGTGCGGGCATGTGCCTTGCATTTCCACCCCTCTTCGACTAACCGCGCGCCTTCCCGGGCGACAGCACGGGATTACCGCGCGGGAGGATGGCCCCAGGGCTCTCCGTTTGCACCGCTTACCATGAGCGCCGGTTCGCCGGTGCGACAGTGAGAAAGGAGGCCAGCAATGGCCAAGAAGATCGAGGGCTATATCAAGCTCCAGGTGCCTGCGGGCGCCGCCAACCCGTCTCCACCGATCGGCCCTGCGCTGGGCCAGCGGGGCGTCAACATCATGGAATTCTGCAAGGCATTCAACGCCGCGACGCAGGATCTCGAAAAGAGCGCGCCGATCCCCACGGTGATCACCGTCTATGCGGACCGTTCGTTCAGCTTCGTCACCAAGACCCCGCCGGCGAGCTACTTCCTGAAAAAGGCCGCCAAGCTGAAATCGGGTTCCAAGGAACCGGGCAAGATTTCCGCCGGCACGATAAAGCGCAGCGCGGTGAGGGAAATCGCCGAGGCCAAGATGGCCGATCTCAACGCGACCGATCTCGACCAGGCAACCAAGATTATCGAAGGCTCCGCTCGTTCGATGGGCCTCGAAGTGGTGGAGGGCTGACGCAATGGCTAAGCAAACGAAGAAGCAAAAGACGCTCGCCGACAAGCTCGATCCGAACAAGGTCTACGGCGTCGACGAGGCGCTGGCGACACTGCGCGAGCATGGCAGCAAGAAGTTCGACGAAACGGTCGAGATCGCCCTCAACCTCGGCGTCGATCCGCGCCATGCGGACCAGATGGTGCGCGGCATGGTGTCGCTGCCCTCGGGCACCGGCAAGGAAATGAAGGTCGCGGTCTTCGCCAAGGGCGACAAGGCCGACGAAGCCACCAAGGCCGGTGCGGACAAGGTCGGTGCCGAGGATCTGATGGAAGACATGCAGGCCGGCAATATCGATTACGACCGCGTGATCGCCACCCCCGACATGATGGCCGTGGTCGGCCGTCTCGGCAAGGTGCTGGGCCCCAAGGGCCTGATGCCGAACCCGAAGCTGGGCACCGTGACCATGGATGTGGCGCAGGCAGTGAAGGACGCCAAGGGCGGCCAGGTCGAGTTCCGCGTGGAAAAGGCCGGGATCATTCATTCCGGCATCGGCAAGCTGTCCTTCTCCGATGATCAGCTGAAGGCCAATTTCGACGCCTTCCTTGGCGCGATCGTCAAGGCCAGGCCGAGCGGTGCCAAGGGCAAGTTTGTCCAGAAGGTCTCGGTCACTTCCACGATGGGCCCGGGCCTCAAGATCGACACGGCGAATATCGACGGCGTGTAAGCGGCTTCTCATTTCATGAGTTCCAAGAAGGGCTGGAGGGTAACCTCCGGCCCTTTTTGTTCGCCGGCCCTTTTTCCTGTAATGAGTTCTTTACAGACGCTGCTCATGCCTGTAAAGAGCTCTTTCCAGAACGGGAGCG
>DASWIR010000112.1:0-3200 GCA_036397575.1 Alteraurantiacibacter sp.
TTGAGATTGCTGGATGTCTGTGATGAAGTGGTGACCTTCGCAATACCGGATCCGGGAACCCATGCGCACCTCCTCGTTCGCGCATCTGGCTACGACGAAAAGCATGTCTGCCTGACATTACATAGCGCGGCCGAATTGATCGAGGCGGAGCTTCCCAACCTGGTGGACGTATTCGGTCTCACTCCGGCCGAGGCCAGCATCGCGGAGAGTCTGTATCGCGGCCACACACCGCATGAGATCGCGGAAGAGTATGAGAATTCGGTGCACACCATCCGCGCACATATTCGCCGCTGCTACGAGAAGCTCGGCGTGTCGTGCAGGGAAGAGTTCTGGCACAAGCTCAATGCCTATCGACTGACCTAAGGTCTAAAGGGAAAATTATTAGGCAAATAATGACTAGTTAAAAATAATTAATAAGCATAATAGAATTCAATATAGACAAATCTAGATAGCTAATATTGTCTACTGATTGCGTGGGATTTTATTGTCTGCGAATCAGGTTAACCATCCATTAACGATCACGCAAGCGAGTCGGCATCGTCCTTCATCGAACGATGCTGCGGTTAGACGGTTCGAAGTATTCGCTTCGGAACGCAGGCTAACTCGCGCCGCGGATGGAGGTTGGGGATGGTTCATGCAGCGGCCCGGGCAGTTTGTGCAGGCATTTGCCCTGTGTTGATGCTTTGGCCCGTCAGCGGCGTCCTGGCCCAGGAGGTCAAGACCGAGCCGCGGCCAGGTGAAATCATAATATCGCGCGACGTCGAATATCGGGCAATCGGCTCCCCGAACGTTCCCGGCGCCATCTCTACCATTGATGCCGGACCGGACGAGTTGATCCTGTCCTCGATCTCCATAGGGCTGACTCCAATCACGGATGGGGAGGCCGCGCAGATTGCATCTGGCCCGCAATCGGGTGGCGGCATTGTCAATGAATCGCTTTCCACCGGACTGGCAGTCCTCGGCGGTACGCATACCGGAGGCAGCTTTAGTCCAGGGGAATCCGCTGGCTCGTCTGTCGGCGGAACGATCAACGAGGCGCTCGGTGCCATACCCTCGGCCATGAGCGCCTTGAACGGGGCTCTCGGAGGCGACCAATGAGCGCCCATGCCACTCCCAACCGCGGTCTGGCCTGGTTGGCGGCCGCGGGGGCGCTCGTCCCGTGGTCAGTGCCAGCCTTGGCGCAAGCTTCCGAGGGCCCACACGATCAGGTAGTGATCGGCGACAGCGAAGGCGGCGAGGTTTCTGGAAGGCTCGCCGTGAATATCGCTGCCGGAAACGGCAACCAGCAGATCGGGGCGGCGAGCGTTGCGGTGGGGGATGTCGCGACAACCGTGGACAGCGTGCAGCAGTCGATCGTCGGAATCGATCCGTCCGATCGCGCGACGCGCATTGCCATCGAAGGCAATGCATTCTCGAACAATTCAGGCCTGATCAGCATCAATGTGACGGCAGGCCTGCAGAACCAATCGGCCAATCTTGCGAGCTTGGCCGTCGGCAATAGCGGGGCACTTACGGACCAGATGCTGGCCCAATCTCGTGCCCCCTTGAATCCGACCGGGGTTTCCGGGGGCGGGGCTGGGGCGTCCAACGATAGCGTCGACATAAGCGACGATGCGTTCGGCGAAAGCAGCGGTCTCATCCAGGTCAACCTGATCGGCGGCGAGAGGAATTCCTCCGCCAATACCTTCGCGCTGAATGTTTCGGCGGGAAGTTGACCCTGAAGCCAAGCAAAGGAGTGTACCATGAAGAAAGTACTGCTCGCAGCCGTCGCGATCCCGGCGCTCGTCGTCGCGAATCCGGCACTGGCGAATGGCAATCATGACCCGGGCGACGGCGAAAGCTCGCTCGAAGTCGATCTGCGCTACGCCAACAACATCGACACCAGCATCACGACCGATGTCACCTACAACAAGCATGTTGTCCTCTGGGGCGGTGCGCTGGTGGGTGGCCTCGTGCTCGTGGACAGCTCGGCTGTCGCGGTGACCGATGCCAAGCAACTGCTCACCGGCGTGGTTGTCAACTACCGCGAAGAGAACGAGCTGAACGGCGAAAACGGCTATGTCGATGCCGTGTTCGGTCCGGGTTGGAGTGAAGCCGGCAACGACCCGAACGACAACCTCACCGACGGCACGTTGGAAGACCAGATCCGCGTGGGCTACTTCGCCCCCGTGATCAACACGGTCGACACTTTCGACGTCTCTGGATCGGGCAATATCGGCGTCAACATGGCGGCCGGCTACTTCAATATGCAGATGAATGCCGCCTCGATCGCCAGTTCGGCCAATGCCGATCCGGAAGCCTATGGCGGGTGGGCCGAAGCCTCGACCACTTCGCTGCAGTCGCTGCTGGGCGTTTCCCAGTTCGCAACTCCCGGTGAAATCCTCAACGAGGACGATCCGGAACAGGGCGGCGCCAACAACAACTTCCGCGATCGCAACACGATCCTGGGAGGTTCCATCAGCGGCTCTGGCAATATCGGCGTCAATGCGGCAGCCGGTAGCCTCAACCAGCAGGCCAATCTGATGACGCTGGCTGTGGCCAACGACGCGACCCTGGCGGAAGCCAATTCGGGTCTCATCCAGGCCGCTACGCTCTCGTTCGTCGAACAGCAGGACAGCATCAACACTGTGTCTGGCCTTTCGATCACGGACGCGTCCGGCAATATCGGCGTGAACTTCGCCGCTGGCGTCGGCAACCAGCAGCTCAACTCGCTGACCATCGCTGCTTCGCAGGGCGGTGCGGCGCCTCCGCCGGACGACGGCGGTAATGGCGGCGGCGATCCGAGCTGAGCGCTGTGCAAGCGTCAGCTTCGGCTGTCCGCGTGACAGCTGGACCCGGTGAGGCACCGGCGACCCCAGCTGACGGTTCGCCTCTTTCGGGGGGAGGGAGGGGGAGACACCCCCTTCCTCCTGCCCAAGAGGTCCCTTTCCACTGCCAGGCGATGCGACTGATCCTATGACATCCAATTTCGCCCTTCGACAGCCGGACCGCGCCCAGAAGTTGTGCGCCGTTCCTAGGATGCTTTTGCCATTGCTGGCGCTAGCGCTGGGCGGTTGCGCGACAGCGCCGGCAGGCAGGCAGATTGTCTGGATGGGGCAGATTGCCGAAGGCGGCCAGCTGATGCCGGTTTCCGTGCGCAGCTGGAAGGAGAAAAAGTTCGACGGTCTCGTCCGCCAGCAGACCGATTTCAGCTGCGGCGC
>DASWIR010000113.1:0-26426 GCA_036397575.1 Alteraurantiacibacter sp.
AGCAAGGCGGTTTACGCCAACGCCACGATCCGGCCGTTCGACGAAGGGGCGCTCGGGGGCCTCAGTTTCACTGGCGGCCTGCGCTATTCGGACGACAAGAAGGTCGTGTCGCTTTCCAACCTCGTGGAGGACACGCCCAACCCCACCGATATCGAGTTCGACGTGACGCCCGAAGCGCAGGTGCTGAGCTGGAAACTCGGGGTCAATTACGAGGTCAATTCGGACGTCCTGCTCTATGCCTCGGCGGCTACGGGCTACACTCTCCCCGGCTTCAACCCGCGGCCGCAGCAGCCGAGCCAGATCGCCCAGTTCGACGGCAATGAAAGCGTCGCCTATGAACTCGGCGCCAAGCTGGACCTGCTCGACCGCCGCCTGCGATTGAACCTCGCTGGCTTCTACACCGACTTCAAGAAGCGCCCGCAGGCGCTGGGCGGCCAGGAGCTCCTGCTCGGCCCGGATGGCCAGCCGACCGGGGGCAACAGCGTGCTGATCCCCCTTCCCGACGGACCGGAAGGATCGACCACCTGCCGCACGCGCACGCCGGAAGAAATCGCTGCCAACGTTCCGGGCTTCTCGTGCATTATTCGCAACTATTACATCAACACGCCGGCAACGATCTGGGGCTTCGAGGCGGAAGCGACGGCCGAGCCGGTGGACGGCCTCGTCTTCAACGGAGCGGTGGGCTATCACAAGTTCAGCTCACCCGACGTGGACAACCGCGCCATCAACCCGCGCCAGCCAGAGCCGTTCTGGACCGCCAATGCCGGCGTGCAATACACGATCGAAGGCGCACCGCTGGGTGGGACGATCACCCCGCGCGTCGACTGGAGCTACCAGGGCAGCCGGATCCAGAGCACGCGCACGACCGAGTGGAACGAACCGGCCTATTCGCTGGTCAATGCGCGGCTGACCTATGCGCTGCCCGATGAAGGGTTCTCGATCGCGCTGGGCGTCACGAACCTGTTCGACAAGCTCTACTACCACAACTTCTTTATCCTGCAGGATTTCGGACAATCCAACGTCCAGGGCCAGCCTGCCGCTCCCCGCGAGTGGTATCTGAGGCTCGCCAAGGACTTCTGAATTTTCTGAATCCCGCACCTCCCAACTGGCCAGGGCTTCGGGCGATTTCGTCCCGGAACCCTGGCCGTTTTTTGCCGATAGCCGATTGTCCAAACCGACAGGCCATCTCAGCGCAATTTCCTCTCAGGCGCAGGCGTAGCGCCGCCCGCCGAGCATTATGTGAGGAAATGCCAATCCGGCAGGGGCGGCATATGGCGGTGATGTCAGTCTAACCGCAACTCGTCTCCGATTGACGGAACTCTCCCCTCCCCAGCTTCAGCTCAGACCATAAGGGACCGTCACTCTGCCGGGGCGGCCGAGCGGTGGGCCAGGCGGAGGCCGGATCAGACGGGAGCGCCCTCGGCGCGCATGGCAAGGATGCGCTTGCGGTACGGCTTCAGCCCCAGCCAATAGCAGATTGCCGTCGCGGGAAACAGGATCGCGGCCGAAACGGCGATAGCGTAGCGCAGCAGCGCCTCGTCACCGAACACGTGCTGCGTCAGGAACGCGAGCCAGGTCGGCCCGATGCCCCGGCTGGCGGCAAGCACGATGAACAGGTAGATTGCCGTCATCTGTCCGCGCATCGCGTTCGGGGTGATGATCTGCAAGGCGGTGTTGAGCGAGGGAGCGGAGATCAGCATGACTGCCGGGCCCACCGCGAGCAGCACCAGCGCGAGCCATGGCGAAGGCATCAGCGGCCCGGCGATCATGAACGGGATCGCGACCGTCAGGCCGATGGCCATGACGCGCATGTTGGTATCGGCGTGGCCGCGTTTGCGGAAAAAGTCGTTGAACCAGATCGCACCAAGCAAGCCCGGCACGGCCAGCCCGAGGTAGAGCATGCCCTGGTAGAACCCGATCTGCGCCGGCTCCCACCCGTATGTCCGCGAATAGAAAGCCGCGCCCCAGGTAGCCAGCCCCATCATATGGATGGAGGTGAAGCACAGGCCGAGGAACATCGGCCCGTAGAGCCGCCGCTCGCGCCACAGGTAGGCAAGCACCTGGAGCAGGCTTGCCGCGCCGCCCTTGCCGGCGGCGGGAGCGACGGCGGCGAAACTGCGGCGCTTGGGCTCCGCCACGCCGACCATCAACAGCGCGATAGGAAGACCCAACAGGCCGGTCAGGAGGAAGACAACTTGCCAGTCGGCCATGAGGCCAACCAGCGGCACATCGAGCGGCGGCATGTTTGACAGGATGTGGATCGCCAGCGCGCCGAACAGCATCGACAGCGCGATCCCCGCCTGCATGCCGACGTTGTAGATCGCGATCGCGCGGGGCAGCTTCTCGGGCGGGAAATAGTCAGCAAGAAGGGAGTACGAAAGCGGCCCGCTGATCGCTTCCCCGGTCCCGATCCAGAACCGCGCCGCGAAGAACTGCCAGAAGCTGTTCGCCAGCCCGCACGCCGCCGTCGCCGCGCTCCAGATCCCGATCGACCAAGTCATTAGCCACTTGCGGTTGTGGCTATCCACAAGCCGCGCCGCAGGAATCCCGACGAAGGCGTAGAACAGCACCACCGAAAACCCGAGCAAGTAGCTCATCTGCATGTCGGTCAGCTGCAAGTCGGCCTTCACCGGCTCTACCAGCAACATCATCACGCCGTCGTTGAGCATCGCGCACATCTGCACCGCCGCGAGAACCCACGCCACATAGTAGGCCTGGCGCAGGGGTGGCCACGGCTCATCCTCAACGCCGTCGGCGGCTGGCTGCGCGGCGCTGATGTCAGTCAAAAAACTCTCCCCACCAGATGCCGGCGATGCGCCAGGGCTGTCCTTGCAAGTTCCGACCACGGCGGTCCTCAGGGGACATCGACACAGGACCTGGAGCCGCTAGTTGCCATACGGCCCCGGCGACCCCCCGGGCTTGGTGGCGCCGTTCCAGTGTTCGACGAGCCGGTTACCCTCGATCCGAAACATGTCGAACCAGGTCGTGGTGTAAGTCTCTCCCGCACGCCTTGGGTGAGGGTGTTCGCGGGCGGATACCACCACCACGAGATCGCCCTGCGCCAACACGGCGACGAGCGGTGCCTGCATCGATCCAGGGACGGGCGAGCCGCTGCGAGCCGCGATACGGGTCCTGAAGGCCTCCCGGCCCGTATCGATATTCGGATCATGTTCGATGTAGTCTTCGTCGAGATAGAGGTCGGCGACCTCCTCGCGTCCTGCATCGATCGTCTGGCGCCAGGCATCGAAGACGAGGCGCTTGTTGGCCGCCAGCACCGGGTTTGCCGCTTGCAGCAGCGCGAGTTGCGCGGTGCCCGAAACGCCGGTGACCGGTTGCGGACCGCCCTCCGCGGCAGAGGGCAGGTCCGGGCGTGGTGCGTCCTGCACCGAATGCCAATGTTCGGCGAGGCGGCCGTCTTCGATGCGGAACAGGTTGAAATGCGTGGTCGTGTAATACCCGTCGCTGCCTGGTTCCGGCACACTCTCACGCAGCGCCATCACCACCAGGTCTCCTTCCGCGATGATGGTCACCAGAGGGGGTGAAACCAATTCGGGAATTTCCGTGCGCTTCACGACGGAGAAGATCTGTTTGAAGGCTGCGCGGCCCGTGGGCAGAATCGGACTATGCTGGATATACTCTTCGCGAAGCATCTCATCCGCCAGTTCGACCTGTCCGGCGTTGACGATGCTGCGCCACATATCGAACACTAGGCGTTTGTTGGCGGCGTAAGCCGGGTCCTCATCCTCGACCAGCGGAAGCGGGTCTGGATGGCCCGATACCTCCACGGGCCCCGGCCCGGTGGCCAAAGGCGGTGGGGGCGCCAGGCTTGCAGTTGGTGGGGGTGATATCATTCCATCCGTGGCGGCGGCGCAGGCTAACAGGAGCAAGAAGACGGTAGCTGCACCGAAACGCATACTTCTCTTCATGATCACCCTTTTTACCGTGTGTGTTACCTCTCGGTCCGCTGCGGTCCGGCTCCGAAGAACCAGGCCGCAGCCGGCAAGGCGTTAAAACTTCTTTCCAAACTGAACCTGGAACACGCGGCCAAGCGGGCTGCCGATCACTTCACCCGCGGCTTCACGCAATCCTGTCGGTTCGCCTCAGAACTCCTTCTTCACCGTGACCGCCCATTCGCGCGGACGACCGACCTGGGCCACCAGCGGGCCGTTGCCGGTGGCCGCGTTGCGGATGTCGAACTTGTTCACGAAATAGTACTTGTCGAAGATGTTGGTGACCTCGAGGCTGACCGAGAGGTCGTCGTCCGCATTGCGCCAGGTAATGCGGCCGTTAGCCAGCGTGTAGGCCGGGTTGAGCCCCGACGCATCTATTCCGCGCAGCACGCCTCCGGGCAGGGCCAGCGAGCGGCTGACGTCGATGCGCGGTGTGATCGAGCCGTTGTTTCCGCCGAGCTGCGCTTCGTACTGGATACCGAACGCCCACTTCCAGCCGTGCAGCGGCTCGGCCAGCAGGCCGATGACCGCCGGATCGGAGCTGCATGGCCCGTTCGGAAGGCCGACGACGGCGGGGTTGACGCACTTGTACTCGCTGTCGAGGTATGAGGCCGAGCCGTCGATCAGCAGGCCCTCGATCGGGTTCGCCGTCAGCTCCAGCTCGATCCCCTTCTGCCGCGAGTCGCCCGCGTTCTGCGGCGCGGCGCACGGCGTGGGCGACACCGGGTCGAGGCTCGGACAGTCGCTCAAGACGAGCTGCTGGTCCTTGAACTCGTTGAGGAAGGCGGTGACATTGAAGCGAACCCGACGGTCGAACAAGTCGGTCTTCAGGCCCACTTCGTAAGTGGTGACTTCCTCGACGCCAAACGGCGCGGCCTGTGCTGCGGTAAACGGACGGGGGACGACGCCGCCGCCCTTGAAGCCGGAGGCGATCGTCGCATAGGCGAGAATCGCGTCGCTGAAGCGATAATCGACCGAAGCACGGTAATCGAAGCGGCTGCCGTCGTAGTTGGCCGTGCGCCCGCTCAGCGCTGTCACGATCTCCGTGGTATTTCCGTTACCGTTGATGTCGGCGGAGTCCGGTCCGTTGTAACCGATCCCGTAGAAGGCTCCGACCCGGTCGAGGAACCGGTTAACGGTCGTGCCATCGATGTTGTAGCGGAAGAACGTGTAGTCCTTGTGCTCCTCGGTGTAGCGCCCGCCGAGAGTGACGGTGAGGTCCTCCAACGGCTCGATGATAAGGGTCGCGAAGGCCGCCTTCGTATCGGTGTTCACCGGATCGTCGCCGATGAACTGCAGCGGGAACAGTCCCACCAGTCCGAACGGCGGGCCGATATCAACCCCAATCGAGCGGATATCCTGCAGCGTCCAATAGGTCGTACGCTCGTCCGAGTAATAGGCGCCGAGCGTCAGGTCGGCGATGTCGCCGAGGTCGACGTTGAGGCGCAGCTCCTGGCTGACGAACCAATGGTCCAGCTCGTTTTGCCCGAAGCCTCCGATGGTCGGCGCAAGGTCGGTATCGCTGTCGAAGGCCGTGTCCCATTCGCGGTAGGCCGAGATCGACACTAGGTTGAGCCTGTCGCTGAGGTCGATCGAAAGATTCGCCGAAACACCCCACCCCTCGTAGGTGACTCGCGGATCCCCCATTAGGCCCGGCAGGACGACCACCGGCGAGAAAGCGCCGAAGAAAGGATCGGGAACGAGAATGCCGAAGAAAGGCGCGGTATGGCTGGAGTACTGGGAGTAATTGCAGAACCGGCCGCACAGGAACCGGCTGTCGAACGGCTGCCCGTCCGCGCTCAATATGTTGGTGTTCGGGTCGTTTGCCGCGAGCAGGATTTCGGGGGCCTGATTGCGCACGTCCTTGATGTAGTCGGCGGAAATCAGCAGGCTCACCGCGTCGGTCGGTTCGAAGTTCAACATGCCGCGGACCGCGCGGTAGCCCACGTCGCCGAGCCGGCCTTCGACGCAGTCTGAGCCCGACTGGATACCCCCGTTCGCGCAGTTGTAGTCGATGCGATCGACATAGCCGTCCTGGTCCGCCATCGTGCCGGTGATGCGGCCGGACAACGTGTCGGTCAGCGGGAATTCGGCCGCGGCACGCAAGTTGATGCGGTTGCGGCTGCCGTACGTCGCCTGCACGTAGCCGCCGGTGTCGCCGGTCGGGCGACGGCTGAAGAACTTGATCGCGCCGCCTTCCGAATTGCGCCCTGTGAGCGTGCCCTGCGGTCCGCGGAGGATCTCGACGCGCTCCACGTCCATGATGTCGAAATTCGCGCCGGTCAGGCGCGGGTAGTAAACGTCGTCGATGTAAAGGCCGACGCCGGGCTCCATCGCGGGGTTGAAGTCGCCTTGGCCAAGCCCGCGAATGGTGGCCGAGATCGCCGGACCGAAGGCGCCAGTCTGCGGGCGCAAGTCGACGCTCGGCGCCTGCCGCACAACCTCGGAGAGCGTCGTCTGGCTGCGCGCCTCCATCATCTCGGCATCGACCGCGGTGATCGCCAGAGGCGTGTCCTGCAGCCGCTGCTCGCGGAACTGTGCGGTCACGACGATCTCGTTGGAGCCGGCCGAACCGATCCCGGCCTGCTCGGGGCTTTCGGTGGCATCGTCCTGCGCCAACGCGGGAGACACGCCCAGCGTCAGGGCCAAGGCGGAAGCGCCCGCGGTGAGCGCGGCGCGGATGTGGCTGGGGTAGCGTGAAATTGCCATTCTCTCTCTCCCTCTGAACTGTTGTTGGACGGCTGGACCGTCAGTTCCCAAGTGGAACATGCCGGATCTGCGACCGGCGCGCGGAGGGCGCACCAGCCGCCCCAGCGGCTCCAGGAGGGCTGTCACTTGGCTACTGGAATGGGAGGGAAGCCGTGATTTGCCCGAATGGGCACGCCGATTGCGCGCATTACGTGGGTTGCCAGTAGTCATCTCATCCCTCCCCGGTGAGGAGCTTGTGCGGCCGCGTTTTCCGCCGAACCTTGCCGCCTGCCTTCGGCAGACCGCGCCGTTCGATCTTTGTTCTGGACGCTCGCTCTCGTTCAATGGACGGTGTGTGACGTTTGCCGGGCGCGAAAATAGTGCTGTCAATTGCCCAGCCCCGCCGATCGCGGGGCGGCCACGCCGATCCGGCAAGCCCGAAATCGAGATGCGATGGCCCTCGGCCCGACGCCGGCCCGGTATCGACATCGCCCTGGATGAGCGAGGCGCGGCCTATGTCGCCGATGGGCGACGCGCGGCCTCCTCAGCGAGGAATTGACAGCACTATTTTCGTGCCGGGCAAACGCTTCACAGTATCACTTGAACGACAAATAGGCGCCGAGAACAGACGTCGAACCAGCTCTGGAGGCTGACGCAGAAGCTGGGTTTGACGAAAGCGCGGTCGCGCATCGCCTTCGATGGCCGTGCGTCAGACCTTACAAGACGGGGCGAGGACGCAAGGGCACAAGAATGCAGATCAACCAGCTTCACCCGAGGTTCGTCGGGGAAATTATCGGCCTGGACACTTCGGCACCCATCACGCCCGAGACGATCGAGGCTGTCGAGGCCGCAATGGCGCAATATGGCGTCTGCGTGATCCGCGATGCCAGCCTGACGGACGAGGATCACCTCCGCTTCAGCCGCGCTTTCGGCCCGCTCGAGCTAGCACCGGGTGGGGGCAAGCGTATCGCGCCGGAGATCTTCGACGTCGGCAATCTCGATCCCAACGGCGAGATCATCCAGCCGAACCCCGAGGGGCCCCAGGCAGCGGACTTCGAACTGTTCCATACCGACAGCCCTTGCAACACAATGCCGACCAAATGGTCGCTTCTGCTCGCCTATGTCACGCCGCCTGTGGGCGCCAACACGGAATACATCGATCTGCGCGCCGTCTATGAAGATCTGCCGCAAGAAACGAAGGACCGGATCGAGAATCTCGCCGCCGAACACGATCTCTTCCATGCGCTCGAGCTGAAGAGCGGCAAGTCCGTGAGCGACGACTTGCGCAAGGCTTATCCGCGAACGCCGCAGGCGCTCGTGCGGACTTCCGCGAGCGGTCGCAAGACGCTTTACCTGGGCTGGCATGCCGTCGGGATCGTCGGCTGGAGCGAGGGGGAAGGCCGCAAGCTCCTGAGCGAGCTCTACGCGTTCGCGACGCAGGACAAGTACGTCTATTCGCACAAATGGCGACCCGGCGATCTCGTCATCTGGGACAATCGCTGCACAATGCATAGCGCCACGTCCTTCGAGCGCTACCGCTACAAGCGCGACATGCGCCGCACGACGATCAACGAATACGGCCCTGAGGAATTGGGGATCGAGGGTATGCGCGCCGCCGGCTAGCGCCGGCCAGCGCATGCTAACGGCGATCGAACCGATCGGAGAGAACCAGTGGAAAGTGTAGCAGCCATTACCAGTTCGGATCATGGCACAGTCGCCAGTTTCATTCGCTATTCGGCTCGCGACGCGGATGGCGGCTATATCGAGGGGAACGGCGTCTATTCGTTCGGGATGGAGGACCATCCGGCGATCGTGCGCAATGCACGGCTGGCGGAGACCTCTTGGAAGACGCACGGCTTTGCGCTGCTCAAGCATTCGACCGATGTCGACTTCGCCGACAAGGAGGACTTCGAGAGACGCTATTACCCCGAAGTCAGCCGACTGGTGCGCGAGCTGACGGGTGCCAGCGAGGTCTTCGTTTTCCTCGGCATATTGCGCGGCGGCGAGGATGCGGCGGGCGGCGGTCCGGCGCTGAGCGCGCATGTCGACTTCAACGAGGCGGCCTTGCGCGACTGGGTGCGCCGCCTGGCGCCTGACCGAAGCGAAGAGCTGGCCGGGAAGCGGCTGATGAACGTAAACGTTTGGCGCGGCGTGCGCCCCGTGGAGAACATGCCGCTGGCGGTGTGCGATGCGCGCAGCGTCGACAAGGGCGATTTCATGCGCGTGGCGCTCGGCAAGCCTGAGGGCGGGTTCAGGGACGACATGCCGGCAGGCCTGAACATGGCCTACAACCCGAAGCACGAGTGGTACTATTTCCCCGACATGCAGCCCGACGAGGCGCTGGCGTTCCGACTGTTCGACACCGACAACCCCGACTGGAAGATGACCGGGCACACCGCCTTCGAGGACCCCAGCTCCAAACCCGATTCTCCCAAACGCCAGAGCTTCGAAGTCCGAACCATCGCGGTTCTCGAAGAGTGATGCCGGCGCGTAACCAGATCCGGATCGACGCCGGCAAAGTTGAGTCAGTCGATTGCGGCACCCGCCGGCGCACCGATGCGGAAATGCGCTTCTTCCAGTCGGACCAGACTGGCGTGCCCATCCTGCTGCCAGGGATCCTGGGAAAGGCGTTCGCGCACATGGTCCTCGCTGTCGGCAAGAAACACGAACAGCACATCGTTCGTCTCCTGCAGCAGGCCGGCCATGGCGATGAAACCCTCCTTCTCGAGCCCGTCCATGTGGGCCACGTGACCAGCGAAACCCTCCTGCTCATGCGCTGGCTTGGAGTGGTCCCACGCATCGGTGCGCCTGACGATGGCCACGAACGTCTTCTTCATGATGGCAGCCTTTCCCATTGGTTTCACCAGCCGGTCTATAAGTTATTGACTGCATAACTCAAGTTAAAAATGGAGCTTAGAAATGCAAGTTTTCGTATTTGACTGGACTGCCTACGCAGAGAACGTAGATAAGTTCCGTATAGATGACGAAATGCCGCGCCTTGTTAAAGAGCATTTTGAGCCCAAAGTTGCAACTAATACTTACAAATGGCATATTGAGGCTTGGGTCGAGCTCGAAAATCTCGGTTTTGACGGGGTCGCCATCAACGAACACCATGGCACGCCCTTCGGTTTGGGCAATTCGCCGAACCTGATGGCTGCCGCGCTTTCGCAACTGACTAGCAAGCTCAAGATACTCATCTATGCCAACCTGCTGCCAATCCACGAGCCTCTGCGCCTGGCCGAGGAACTGGCGATGCTCGATTGCATGACCAACGGCAGACTGATCGCGGGCGTCGGACGCGGCGCGCCGCGCGAATACAAAATCTTCAACGTGCCGATGAGCGAATCGCGCGGGCGCTTCAACGAAGGCTTCGAAGTGATGCGCCGGGCCTGGACCGAGGACAGCTTTTCTTTCGACGGCGAATTCTACAAGTTCGACGACGTATCGATCTGGCCGCGCCCGGTGCAGCAGCCACACCCGCCGATCTGGGTCCCCCTGACCGGCTCCAAGGAGTCGATCGAATGGGCCGCCGCCAACGACGCGGCGATCACTCCCGGCATTTTCGCCGGCTCCATGCGCGAGGACACAATCCGCTATTTCGCGCAGTGCCAGGCGAAATACGGCCGCACCGTTCGGCCGGACAAGATCAGCATCATGGTCGATTGCTACGTCGCCGACTCCAAGGAGCAGGCGATCGAGGAATACGGCGAGTATCTGATGTACCTGTTCAACACGCTGCTGCGCTACGATCAGGTCTGGCAGAAGGACGTCAGTAAGCAGGGCTATTACAGTTCCACGGCCTTCGAACATTTGCGCGAAGGCGCGAAAGGCACCCTGGCCGAGGACGACACTGTCTTCAACGAATGGACGTTGGAAACGGTGCGCGCCGCGGCCGAACATATGCCGATGGGGACGGCCGACGAGATCGTCGAACGGATCATCGCGGAATGCGACGATGCGGGTGCCAACAACGTCCTGCTGGTCTGCAATCGGGGGCACATGCCGCAGGAGATGTATCTCAACCAGATCCGGCGGATCGGGAAGGAAGTTCTGCCGAGGCTACAGGCGCATAACGTGACGTTCGTGCCGCATGCGCAACAACAGGTCGCGGCAGAGTAGGATCGGCTGCGCGGCGATAGCCGGGTCGGAATGGCTCCGCTCGCGAAGCCGACGCCGTGCCGTCACCCAAACCGTGGGTGTCGGAAAAGAAACTGACTAGGGAGCAAGGAATGGCAAGCAAGCGCGCGACAATAGTGATCGTCCATGGCGCATGGGTTGGCGGTTGGCGTTGGCGAACCGTGGCGGACATGCTGCGCGACCGCGGTCACCGTGTGTTCACGCCCACGCTCACCGGCCTTGGAGAGCGCGCGCACCTGACGAGCCCCGCCGTTAACCTCTCCCTGCACGCCCGCGATGTTGCCAATGTCATCGAGTACGAGCGGCTCGAGAACATTCTGCTTGTCGGCCATTCCTATGGCGGGATGCCGATCTCGGTGGCGGCGGAGCTCGTGCCCGAGGGCATCATTCAGTCGATCATGTACCTGGACGCCTTCCTTCCCGAGGATGGCGAATCCTTGAACGATCTCGTCCCCGGGGAGCCGCACTTGCCGCCCGACCCCGAGGATTACCTCGTGCCGCCGCCCCGCGCCAACTTGGTGGGATTCAACACCCATATGGATGCCGAGGCGCGTGCGGCCTACGAGGACCGCCGTACGCCGCAATCGGTCCATTGCTTCAGCGAAAAAGCGCACCTCACGGGCGCACGCGAGCGCATCGCGCAAAAGACCTATGTGCTTGCCACCGGGTACAAGAACGACACCTTCACGCCGGTCGCCGAAAAGCTCCGCGAACGCCAGGGCTGGCGGGTGGAGGAAATGCCCTACACGCACGATCTGCAGCACGTCGCGGTGACGGAAACCGCCGACATGATCGAGACGGCGCTCCCCTAAGGGTGCCAGCTGGGGAGAACACGCAAGCGGGGGGCATTGTAGCCACGCCCGCGGCGGAACATCCGCTGCTCAGGCCGGGCTACAAAAGGTGGCTCGTTTTCGTGCTGCTGCTGGTGAGCGTGTTCAATTTCGCCGACCGGGCGATACTGGCGGTGCTCGCTCAGCCGATAAAGGAAGACCTTCACCTCACTGATACCGACCTGGGCATCCTCCAAGGGCTCGGATTTGCTATTCTCTATTCGGTGCTCGGCGTTCCGCTGGGAATGATGGCCGAGCGCGTCAACCGGACACGCCTGATCGCGATTTGCATCGCCGTGTGGTCGGTGATGACGGTGGCCTGCGGGTTCGCGACAAGCTTTTTCACCCTGCTGCTCGGCCGCATCGGCGTCGGTATCGGCGAGGCCGGCTCGCAGCCGTCGACGATGTCGCTGCTGTCCGACCATTTCAAGCCGGACCGCCGCGCCTCAATGGTGGCTATCGTGATGCTGGGAGCTCCCTTCGGCTTCCTGCTCGGCCAGTCGGTCGGCGGCTGGGTTACCAGCGTGTGGGGCTGGCGCGCCGCCTTCTACGTGATGGGCGTTCCGGGCGTGCTTGTTGCCTTGCTGGTCTTGTTCACCTTGCGCGAGCCGCCGCGCAGCCTAGTCGACGGCGTAGTGTCAACGGGCAAAGCACCCTCCCTGATGGCGGTGCTGCGCTATCTGCTTTCCAGGCCGACATTCAGGCACCTGCTCGCGGGGTTCACGATCGCGGGCTTTGCGATGAATGCCATCGCGAACTTTGTGCTGCCGTTCTACTTGCGCGGCTTCACCATGCCGCTGATGGTGCTCGGCGTGGTGTTCGGCTTCGTCACCTTCACCTCGAACGGTATCGGGATGCTTCTCGGTGGATTCGGCTTCGACCGGCTTTCGAGAAAGGACGCGCGATGGATCCTGTGGGGGCCGGCACTGGCGCTGGTCCTGTGCGTGCCGGTCCTTTTCGGCGCATTCATCAGCCAGGCGATCTATGTTTCGCTTGCCTTCATGTGGCTCGGCAATCTGTTGATGATCACGTTCATGGCGCCGACCCTGGGGACGATGCAGAACCTCGCCGGTCCCCGAATGCGCGCCACGACCTCGGCTCTGACCCTCATGGTCAGCGGGCTGCTTAGCGCGGGACTGGGACCGACTGTCCTGGGCATGGCGAGCGACTTCTTTGCAACTCGCGCCTTTGAGGGTCCCGATTTCATTGCGAGCTGCCCTGGTGGGCGAGGACCGGACGGTTCGGGTAGCGCGCTGGATATTGCCTGCCTGTCGGCGTCGACGGACGGGCTGCGCTATGCCCTGATTGGCGTGCTGGTGTTCCTTTTGTGGGCGGCGATCCACTATGTGCTCGCCGCGCGCCATCTGAAGGACGATTTTTACGATCCGGCGAAGGAAGATCCCGCGCCCGCTGCCTGACGCTTTGCTCCCGCCGCCGTGAGCGACGGGCCTGGATCAGAGGGGGCGGCTGCGGCTCATCTCCAGCATCACGCGCGCCGATTCCCGCTTGGCCCATTCGAGCTGCGCCTGGTCTCCTGCATCGATCTTGTCGAGCAGGCGGTGCAGCAGGTCGAAGTACTCGGCCTGCATATGCACCGGCAGTCCCTCGGCGAGGAAAGGGTGGAAGCGCGCCTCGTAAGCGGCAAGGCTGCGCGAGAACAGGTCGATGATAGGACTGTCCGAAAGCTGCGAGACGCATTGGACCAGCCGCAGCAGGTCGTAGCGGTCGATCGGATCGCTGCGCTGCGCACGCTCGAGCAAGGTCTTCAGCTTGCCGCGCTGCTCCTTGTTCGCGCGGCTCGCGGCCAGCGCCGGTACGAAGCGGTTGAGCTGGAACAGTATGGTGCCTGCCGCCATCGGATCCATTTGGCGGCTGATGAGGTAGGCCAGCACCAGCCGGATGCTGCCCGTTCCCCGCAGGTCTCGCACGACCAATCCGTTGCCCCGGCCGCGGCGGCATTCGACGAGGCCGCTGTCCTGCAACTGACGGATGGCTTGGCGCAACGTCGGTCGGCTGACGCTAAAACGCTCGCATAGGTCCCATTCTGATCCCAGCCGCTGGCCGGCGCCAGCGCTACCAAGGATTTCGGCACCGAGCCTGCGCGCAACGAGTGTTGACAGCGTGCGATCATCGGCCATGCGCGAGGTGTCTATCGCGGGCAGTTGCAGCGCACCGTCGTCTCGCCGCAGCCATTCGTGCAACCCTACGTCGAGCCTGGCAGCTTCTGTCTGGGCGGCATTGACGTCGCCGCTTTCGAGCGCCGTGCACATGACCTCTGCCTGGCTCGCGGCGTGCATTTGCCAGCCGCTCGCTTCGGCGTCGGAACGGACGAATTCCGCCGTAAGATCGTTCAGGCATTCGACGATGAGCTCAATGACCGGCTCGCCGGTCAGTCTCGCGATTGCTGCACGAATGCGTAGATGCCACTCGGGCCCGCTGCCGCATTCGCCCGGCTGAGCCAGTTTCGCGATCTGCTCGGCATCCGGCCTGGCCGATGCCGCAAGCCCCGCGGCCATCAGATCGACGGCCTCGCGCGCGTCTTTCAATTGGGTCAGCGTTATGCCTGCCATGCGGAAGTAATTGGCCAGTTCCGCTCCGATCGCTCCAAAATCGGGCTGGGCAACGATGAACCCGCCGCACGGACCCGGGCGTAATCGGCCGAGTCCTCTGCGTTCGAGCAGCGCGACAGCCTCGCGCGCAGCGGCCCGGCCTACGGAATAGCGTTCGGACAATTCGCGCAGGGATCCCATGACGCCGCCCACGGGAACATTGTTGGACGCGATGTCGTCCTCGATCAGTCGGGCCAGCTTTTCCGCCAGCCCCGCAGTCGCGGCATCCTCGCTGGTGGATGCAGAGTAAATCTTTTCTGCGGTTGTCATACGGTCCTCTCGGGATTGATTGAAACCCCTGCAGACCGCCGATGCAAGCCAAAAGCCCGCCCGGAGGATTTATATTTTTCCTGACCAATGTCAGCACTATTTTCAGAGTAGCGCGGGCTGCGGCTCAATACGATGTCCCCAAACATCACCCTCTTCAATCTGCGCGGGATCTCGCAGAACAATTTCACCGACAATCTCGAAGCGCCCGTAGCTGTCTACTTTGACGACGCCTACATGGGCTCGATCAACGGCATCAGCGGTCAGTTATTCGACCTCCAGCGCATCGAGGTCCTAAGAGGACCTCAAGGCACTTTGTTCGGCCGCAACGCAACGGGCGGTGCTGTCAGTCTAACGGCAACTCGTCTACACCGGGCGCATGATCGCCAAATCGGCTCGCGCTCAGGACATAAGGATTGCCACTGAGCCAGGGCGGCGGAGCATCTTTTCTTGAATGTCTTTCAATCGGCTAGATGGAGTTCCTGGTTTAAGGTTGTGGACGCAGACGGCTCGTGAGGGGCAGATCCTACTCGTCTCGCGCCGGATCCTGTCGGTCAGTATTCCGCTTCGCTTCCGCGTCCCATCGCGCCTGCCGTTCCTCCTCGCGCAGTTCGTCGGCGATCCCGTCGTCGCAACGGCGTTCCTGAAATCGCTCCCACTCCTCCATACTGACACGCAATGTGCCGGTCTTCTGCGGCGCGTACTTCTGCCGGAGAAGCTCGTTCTCCTGCTCAAGACGGTCCATCCTGTCAGTGAGCAGACGGCCGGTCATACGCTGCTGGAGATCGACATTCGAGGCCATCATCGTCAGTTGCAGAAAATCCTTGGCCGCAACCCGGTTACCCTTTGCTCCGGCAATGCCGAGGCGAAGAATATTCGCCTCGAATATCGTCAGGTTTTCAGTCTTGCCCTCGACGTTCACCGGAAGCTTGCGATCAGCCACCCGGAAGATCGCATTACGGCGTGACGCGGGAAGCTTGGGATCCCTCGCAATCCTGTACGGCCTGCCACGCGGATTTCCGGAACTCCTGAACCGCCCCTTCTGGTCGCGCTGAACTTCGGGCTGGTCGTCTTCATGGTTCACGCCGCTTCTCCTGCCCTGGTTTCATTGAGTGCTGCCTCGACAAGTTCATCGAGTGCGCGCTGACGGCGTGCCTGGACATCCGCGAATGCTTCACCGGTGGATACAAGGAGAGCCTTGCGCCCGGTCAGCTCCTGCCAGCGCCTGATGGTGACGGCGCAGTACTTTGGCTCGATCTCGATCAGCCGCGCCCGGCGCTTTGCCTTCTCTGCGGCGATCAGGGTCGAGCCTGATCCTCCGAACGGGTCGAGCACGATCTCACTGCGCTTCGAGGTATCCTTGATCGCATCGATGATCATCGCAGCCGGCTTCACGGTCGGGTGCATGGCCAGCTCGGCCTTCCCGCCGGTCTTCGTCGCGCCGCGATACTCCCAGACATTGGTGCGGTAGCGCCCGTTTCGACCGAGTTCGACAGTGTTGAGATAGGGCGCCGCACCTGCCTTCCACACGAATACCAGCTCGTGCCGGGAGCGGTAGAAGCTGCCCATCCCGCCATTGTCCTTCGACCACACGCACATGTTGACCAGCCGGTCATAGGCTGCCTCGCCGGCATCGAGCATCTCACGCATGTGACGCCAGTCCATGCACTGATAGTGGATGGCACCGTCGATACTGAACGCAGCCTCGTGTTCGAACACCGTGCGCAGGAACGCGGTGAACTCCTCCTGCGACATCTCGCCCGATGCCATCGCGAATTCCTCGTGATGCACCTTGCCGAGGCCGCCGACATGGCCATCGACCGGAACATTGTAGGGCGGATCGGAAAACACCATCCGCGCCCGGTCCTCACCCATCACGGTTTCGTAGGAGGCGCGCTCAAGCGCGCTGCCGCACAGAATACGGTGTTCGCCAAGGACCCACAGATCGCCCGGCTCGACGCCGGGGGAAGGCGCCGGTCGACCGGCGGAAGGCTGTCGGCCGCGATATCCTTCGCGGTCCGTCCGTCGAGGATGACCTCGATCTCGCCGGTCGCAAAACCGGTCAGCTCGATATCGAAATCAAGTTCGAGCGATATCAGTTCATCGATCTCGGCCCTCAGGTCCTCCGCGTCCCACGCCGCGTTCTCGGCGATGCGGTTGTCGGCAAGCGCATATGCGCGCAGTTCGGCCTCGCTGAGGTGAGCGATGCACAGAACCGGCACTTCCGTGAGGCCGATCCCGCGGGCCGCCTCGACCCGTCCGTGGCCGGCCACTATCCGGCCCTCGGCATCGACCAGCACCGGGTTGAGGAACCCGAACTTGCGGATCGATCCGGCAATTTGCTCAAGCTGCCGCTCGCTGTGCCGGCGGGCGTTCCGCCTTGCCGGCTTCAGCCCGGAAACCGGACGCAATTCTACCTTGAGCGGTGCCACAGGCGGCCCGCCCACTGCATTCCCTGTCATGTCAGTTACTCCGTAGTCAGTTACTCCGTAGTCAGGTGCGCAGGAGACCTCACGGCTCCTTGAGCAGTGTTTCAAGTAATGCCGCCTCCCGCGGCATGCTGCGTTTGACGATCGCGGCCAGCTCACGCACAGCCGCCTCGCGGCTCATGATCCTCAGGCCATCGCGGTCGACGTAGCAGATGATTGCAGAACCTTCCGAGAGACCCTGCCCTTCAAGCCACGCCCGCGGCAGGCGGACCTTTCCACCCTTCTCCAGCATCAACTGCTCGATGTTCGGATTGGCTGCCCGGGCAGAAGGCTCTCCACCGGCTCCCTCACTCCCGCCGGCCTCTGCCGCCTTCTTCTTCTCGTAGTCCATGATTACGTTGCGGACGTGCTGGTACCGCCGATCGATGAACCGCGCGATGTCAGCCTTTGGCATTCCCGCATCGTAGAGGATGCGGATCTTCTCGGAGAGACTGGGAGCGTCGGCCACCAGGCGTTCGTAGTCGCTGTGAATCATGTCAGCCTCGATATCGGTTCGATAGGGACTAACTATACAATCACAGCCCGGCGTCAACCAAAATACCAGTTTGTTTTTATAGTTCGTATCAAACAGCGACGGATCTCCCGCATGACCGATCCATCCCGGGAGACGCTTCTCGTGCGCATCTGGCAATCTCTCACCTTGTTTGAGTGGGCAGAGCTACGGCGCTTTGCGCCGACTTAGCCGCCGTTGCAGGACCAAAGTAGAGACTCTATTAGCTGCGGCTGGTTCGTGGTTCGCCACCGACCTCCTGATGAGTTCGAGAAGCCGGCGATGAATCAGATTTCAGTTCTTTCGGAACCGGTCAGCGCATCATCTATATCGATTTCAAGATGGCACGCTGTGCTTCGCTTCACCCCTGAAGTGGCGGAAATACAACCGGTTCATGATCCGGTGTCCAAGGTTTCCGGTGTACCATCACGGTCTCGAACAGCGGCGAGGCAACATGGTGCGCCAGCCATGCTTGCAGATGAGGGAGCGGCTGGGCGTCAATCCATTTGCTGTCGACCGCTGCGAATTGTCTCACGAAGGGCATGATCGCGGCGTCCGTTAACCCACGGTCCTGTCCGCACAGCTGTCCTGCGTGGGCGAGGCGAGCCTCCAGCTCATGCAAAAAGGCGGCGCCACTCGCCCGGTGGATTATCGGATCAGCGCCGTGGCGGTCGGGATATTTATAGCGATCAAGGTTGTGCTTGAAGGGGCCATCGTTCAGGGCGATCAGCGCCGCATCGTCCCGCGTCAGCCAGCCTTCCGGATCGTTCGAGGCCAGTGCCCAACGCATGATGTCCAGGCTTTCATCGATCACCCGGCCATCTGGCAGCACGAGCACGGGAACAGTGCCCTTGGGTGAGGCATTAAGCATCGCCTCGGGTTTCGCCGAGAGCTTGACCTCACGCAGTTCACATCGCCTTGCGCTGACCGTCAGTGCCAGCTTCGCCCGCATCGCATAGGGGCAACGCCGGAAGCTGTAGAGGATTGGATCAGTCGGCACGGTTGTTCTTCGGCTCAACCGGCACGGCGCCGACATGTGCCTGACCGCGTGCGGCTGCGAGCGTCTCCTGGCGCTGGCGCTCGCGATACGACGCGCGCTGATCTTCTGTCCGCTCAGAGTAGCAAGCGGGGCAGCTCACGCCCGTTTCATGGAGAGGCGACACACAGTCTTCGGCCGTCAACGGGCGGCGGCAGGCGTAGCAAAGCTTGTGGTTGCCCTTCACCAGGCCATGGCTAATCGTCACGCGCTGATCGAAGACGAAGCATTCACCCTGCCATAGGCTATCCTCCTGCGGGATCGTCTCCAGATACTTCAGAATGCCGCCTTTGAGGTGATAGACATCCTCGAGCCCCTCTTTCTTGAGAAAGGCCGTGGACTTCTCGCAGCGGATGCCGCCGGTGCAGAACATTGCGACCTTTGGCGGCGTGCTTTCACCCAGCAGCTTGTCGCGCTCGTTACGGAACCACTCAGGAAAATCGCGGAACGTCGGGGTCTTAGGGTCGACTGCACCCTCGAATGTGCCCAGCGCCACCTCATAGTCATTGCGCGTGTCGATCACGATAGTGCCCGGATCGCAGATCAGCTCGTTCCAGTCCTGCGGCTCCACGTATGTGCCGACGATCGTTCGCGGATCGACATCGGGTACGCCCATCGTCACGATCTCGCGTTTCAGGCGCACCTTCATGCGATGGAACGGCATAGTGGATGCAGTCGAGAGCTTCACGTCAACATCCGCACAGTCTGGCAATGCGCGGATGGCATCCAGCACATTGGCAATTCCGGCATGCGTGCCAGCGATCGTGCCGTTGATCCCCTCTGGAGCGAGCAGCAGGGTGCCGCGAATTCCATGCTCACGGCACAAGCGTTCGAGTGGCGCGCGCATGCTGGCGCAATCCTCGAAACGAGCGAAGCGGTACAGCGCAGCCACGCTCAGTGGCTCGGAGGCATCGGGAAAGGACATGTATGACTGCCCCATAGCGCCAAGCTAACCGCGCGTCAGCACAGTGCGTAGGTTTGGAGGCCCGTGACGCAGGTTCCGCCAACTTACCGGACATCCACGGTGCCGATGAAACCACCTGATACCTGCCATCCGTTCATCGCCTTGGAGCGCGGGAGCTTCGCGCCCAATTTCGGACGATCTGGGGTCTATCGCGCACGTTAGGAAAGCCGCCATTCACTCGCAAGCATTCTTTGGCGAACACCTGGCTATGCTTTCCCCCCATGGCCCGTATAGTGTTCGCGAGGGGGCAGAGAAATGTCGGGCAGCGTTCTGCGTCTGGGTAACATTCAGTTCGACGAGGCGGCCGGAACGGTCACGGTCGAGGGCGAAGAAGCGATCGAACTCGATCGCAGCTGCCGCGCCATCCTGTCGTTGCTGCTCAGCCAGATCGACGAGCCTATAAGCAAGGACCGGCTTCTCGAGGCGGGCTGGCCTGGCCGCGTGGTCCATGAAAATTCGCTCGCCAAGGCCATTGCGCGCTTGCGTCACGCGCTGGGCAATGAAGGCAAGCGGATCGAAATGGTCTACGGGCAGGGCTATCGACTGACGGGCGACGCTGATCCGCCAGGACCGCCTGTTTATCCGCCTATGCGTCGACGTCCGACCCGCTATCTCGTCATATCCGTCGCAGCCGGCTTTGCCCTGGTCGCGTCTATCGTCCTTGCGACGATTTTCTGGGCCGGCAATAGCTCAGCTGACGGCCAAAGCGCGTTGAAAATAGGCGAGGCGCCCGACGTGATCGGCCGCGTCCTGTGGGTCGACGATCACCCCGGGAACAATGCAGAGGAAAGGCGTTTCCTCGAAGGGCGGCAGATCGCCGTCTACGAAGTTACGTCGAGCGACGATGCGATGAAGTTGCTCTCGATGTACAAATATGACGCCGTGATTTCCGACATGGGGCGGAACGGGAACCCGCTGGCCGGTCTCGAACTGATCAGGGAAATGCGCGCGCGGAAAAATTATACGCCGTTCGTCCTCTATACCATCCTGCCGTCCAAGGCTCAGCGCGATCTTCTCGCCGAATATGGTGGCCAGGGTGTCGCGGTAACCCCGGAAGGGCTGTATAGTTTCCTCCTTCCCGGGCTCGATCGGCGATCCGCCCAGCGCGCGGCCGATTGAATCGGGCAACTTCGATTGTGCACGACGGATTCGCGCCTATGATCGATCCATGGGGGACGTTCAATCCGATGCCGCTATCTGGCGTTTCGGCCATGCCGAATTCGACGCGGTTGCCGGCAGGCTGACCGTGGCCGGGCAGGTG
Source organism: Alteraurantiacibacter sp. (assembly GCA_036397575.1). Taxonomy (GTDB): domain Bacteria; phylum Pseudomonadota; class Alphaproteobacteria; order Sphingomonadales; family Sphingomonadaceae; genus DASWIR01. The sequence goes on from DASWIR010000113.1 coordinate 20,722, forward strand.
GCCGATATCGACCGCAGCTGCCTTTCCCTTCTTGCGGTATTGCTGAACCATGCCGGAAAGCCGCTCGGCAAGGATGCACTGCTCGAGGCGGGCTGGCCTGGCCGCGTCGTCCATGAAAATTCGCTCGCCAAGGCCATCGGTCGTCTGCGCCAGGCCCTCGGTGAAGACGGTGCGCGGATCGAGGCGGTCTATGGCAGCGGTTACCGGCTGACGGGATCGCTGAAACGCACGGAGCGCCCGCCCGGTAAGATCGACGGCCTGGCCGGGCGCCTTTCGCATATCTGGACCCGGCTGTTCGGGAGCCGCATCAGGACCGCTGCCGTACTGGGCCTGTTGCTTGTGTGCGTGAGCGTCACAGGGGCCGCGCTCGCGATGGGGTGGGGATGGTCGGCACACAAAGAGGCTGCAGAACAAGAGCGGCAGATCGAAGCGCTCCTGACCTTTTTGGGTTCGGACTTCCTTTCATCCGCCGACCCCTATTCGCCGGCCTTTCAGGACCGTTCGCTCCGCGAAGCGATCGCACGGGCGGCGGCGACGATGGACAACAGGTTGCAGGGCGATCCCGCAACCCGCATCGCGCTTCACCGCATGGTCGCCACCGCCTTTTCCAACTGGGGAGAATATGAAAAGGCGGTGTCCCATCTCGACCGGGCGCACAATCTCAATTCCCGCCTGCATGGCCCGCTGACGCGCGAGAATATTCCGGTCGATATCGCGTTGTGCCAGAACTTGCGCCTGGCCGACGGGGTGCGCCGCGCCGAAAGGATTTGCCTGCGTGCCGAGCAGGTCGCGCGGAATACCGGCTCGTCACGATTATACGCAGCCCGTATCGCGCGGGCCAAACTGCAATTCGAGATCGGGGAATACGACGCTGCCTCCATCGCGTTGACCGATGCCTTGCAGCAGGCGGGACGCTTGAGTCCGGGCGAGCAGGCCGATGCCGAATGGTTCCTCGGCCTGTCCTTGCGCGAGCTGGCCATGTTCACTTCAGCCGAGGGCGCGCTGCGCCGGCATCTGATGATGCGCCAGACGCTCCTTGGTGAGGCCCATCCGCTGACTGCCTGGGCCCATGCCGACTATGGCGATTTCCTGGTGGAAACCGGCGATTTCGCCGGCGCGGAGCATCAGCTCGACCGCGCCCAGCACATCTTTAGCGCGACACTGGGGGCGGAGCATCCGGAATCGCTTTCGCCGGCTCACAGCCGCGCCGTCGCCGATTTGTGGCGCGGGAAGCCCGGCGATGCGCGCGCGCTGCTGCGCCCCATAGTCGCGCGCTATCGCGAAACGCTCGGCGCCGATCATTTCCGGACGCTCTACGCGATGAGCGAACTCGCCCTGGCCGAGGCATTGACGGGCGAGGATGAACGGGCCGGCGCGCTGCTGCGCGAAGCGCGCCAGACGGGCGCGAGGGTGCTTTACGGCCGGGACGGCAAGGCGGCGCATTTCCATATGCGCTGGGCCCGCGCGCTCGCCGCGCTCGGCAAGGTGGACGAGGCGGAGGACGAGCACCGGCGCGCCGGCAATGCCATGGATCAGGCCCGGTTGATGCCCGACCACCCATGGCGGGCGCGGTTGCATTGCATCGCGGCACGAACCGCCCTGGCGCGTGGTGACAAGTCGGCTGCGAGGCAGGCTGGGCGGGCCTGTCTGTCGGCCTTGGGTGTGGTCGACGCCCTGCCCGCCACCTATCCGGCGCTGATCGAGGCGCGCATGCTGTCCGGGATCGAAGAGAACGGGGCTCGCTGATTTTTACATAAAGGCCTAAAAATACAGCAATTCATAATTTTCAGAATTGCGGTGCAACATTTTTCAGCATTGTTCATCGGCCGGGCAAAGATTTTCATAGCCCGCCATGTGACCCCGCCGGTCATGATTGCGCGACCACATCACATCGAACGATTGACCACGCTGACGGCGACCGCGTTGAAAGCGATCGCGCTGGCGGTTGTGGCTGGGATTTGCGGGCTTTCTGCCCCCGCCGCCGCGCAGGATGCGCAGTGGGTGACGCGGACACTCACCGTGTCGGGGCGCGATGAGGCCGGCGCCTGCGCCAGCGCCCGTGCCAGGGCGGCGGACGCCGCTCGCGCCTATCAGGGGTTGAATATCCAGCAATGTCAATGCCGCCCGGTTGACGATGCGGGCGGCCAGTCGGCGGGCGGTGTGAACTGCCGGCTGACATATGAAGTGCTGGCCCGCCAAAGTTCCAAGTGAGGGAGAATGTCTCGTGAAGAAAAGTAAAAGGAGGCTAATACTATGAAAAAGACAATAATTTTCGTAGCCGCAATCAGTATGATGGCAGTCGCAACCCCGGCCCATGCTGCAGTTGACAATGTCAGCGCTTCAGGGAGCACGCAGGCCGAAGCCTGTGCCAAAGCCAAAAGAGACGCCAAAAGCATATATGGCAAAAAAGTCACCGGCTTCGGAAGTTGCCAATGCAGCAGTAAAAAACCCAACTTCCAATCCGGGTATTATGTTTGCAATGTCGATGTCCGCTACCGTGACTAAGCTTTGCAGCCTGCTGGTCGGGGCGGCGCTGGTTACTGCAATCGGTGCCGCCCCGGCCGGTGCTCAATCGCTTTCCGATGGCGATTATGAACAATGCGCGGTCCATCGCGACGGCGAGTTCGTCGGCCATGACAGCGTGTGCGTGGAGGCCAAGCGCGCCGCGATCCGGCGGCTGGAGCAGGACGATGACGGGCGGCACGGGCGCTACCGGCGCGATCGCAACGATAGGCACTATTCGTCAGTCTATCGCTGTCCAAACTGGGCCAATGGCGGGCACGGATACAAAGCCACCTGGTATTCGGATGGGCGCCCGGCATCGTTGATGGGTGCCTATACCTATGACGCGACGATGGATGGCCGCCCCTGCATCCCCCACCCTGCCTATTACGGTTCGGGCTATCCATAAGGAAATAGCATGCCAGCCAACGATCCATTGCAGCGGGCGCCCCTGAAACGTGCCGGCCTGGCTTTGCTCGCCGCGCTCGCCTGCACGGCACCCGCCGCGGCGCAGACACTGAGTATTGCGGACACCCTAGCTTATATTAATGAGTACTGCGATGGCCACAAGCTGTCGGATAGGGTCGTCACAGTAACGACAGGCCGTGTAACCTCGACGGGATCACAGGTTTCAATAAATAATGAACTAGAATACCTTAATTCTGAACGGGCTGGATTCCGTACATCTAAATCATTTGATCTTCGTCAAGTCGATATTGAAAAGGAAATTTCCACTCATCCTAGCAAATACGGAATCAAATTTACATGTTTAGATGGCAATTGCATTTCTTGGTCTACTCGGTTCGATGGCCAGCCCGAAGGTGATAAGGCGACGAACTCCATCACACATATCGATTGTCGCGAACCAGATCGTGTGGCCAGTGCCTTCAAACGGCTGCAGCAATTGGTCGGCGGCCGGATATTCGATCTCATCGATCCCTTTGAGAATTGAAACTGGCCGCTGCGATCACTTGCAAACGGCTCACCTTACCCATCTGGCCTATTACGGTTCGGCCCACCCATTAGGAAAGACAATGAAACTATTCGCCGCAGCCATTCCCGCGATTGCGATGCTTGTCTCTGCTCCAGCTCAGGCGGAAACAGAAGCGGAATTCGAAGGGTATCTTCGCAAGGTTATCAGAAATGTCGTCCGCAGTTACGAGCGATGTGTGGATGCCGATCTCATAACTCGAAGCTGCGGCGAAAGCGGAGGGGCCATCGTGTGTGACATGAACGCGCTGACGATCATCGCCGGCGAGAGCGGCCTGCTGGAGCGCTACGCAGCCCCCATCGCCGACGTGACGAACCTGGTGGCGGATACCGAGGGTTATCTGAACGATCTGATAGAGGCCGGCCACATGGCGGACGTTGCGGCGATGTCACCCCCGCGCATGAGAGATTACTGCGCCACCATCGGTTCGGCGGTGCGGTTGTAAGGCTGTGACCCGGCGTTTGAACAGAAAAGGAATATTCCCATGTGGCTGAATAGGGTTCTTCGACTTGCCGCGGTGGCCGTGTTCGGAATCGGATTCGGACAGGTCCTCAGTAGCCATGCTCAGGCGCAAGATCTGTACAGGCTCCCCTCACCCTATGGCGGCAGCCTGACGGTGGACGAGCAGAAGGCATCCGCCGCGGTGCGTCCGGCGCTGGCCGATGCCAACTGGAACCATGAAGTCTGCGCGATCTCCTACAATTACGAAAACACCCCGAGAGACATAGCAAAGGCGCGGGTGGATGTTGAAAAGAAGCTGGAAGCATTTTTCCAACAAGCGCTCATCAATGATATGCCAAAAGCGCAAATTGAAGAAAAGGTTAAAGAAGCAACACGGGTGTTTGAAGCCCAGATTAAGGCAGCAGAAAAGGCCGCCGCGCCGCATCTTGCCAATATCCCCAAATGCAAGGGCCAGTTTTTCCGCCCGGCGCTGGAAAGCGTCTGCGGAAAAGACTACGGCGGCAATCGCTTCTGCGCCCAGTTGGACGGCTCCCTGCTGCCCGGCGTGGAATTGCTCGAAGACAAGCTGGAATTTGCTCACGGCCTGTCGTGGAACAAGGTCGGTGAGTTGTTCACGCGCGGCGCGAGTTTTGCCCCGGCACCTTGGGGCGCCGCGCCCGCTCGTGCTCTGGAGCCTTCAGCATATCCCATGACCATGAGCGCGGACGGCGCATATATTTTCAAGCCCGCAGACGGCCCCGGACTCCGGTTCCACCCGCAAATGTTCAGCGATGACTCCGATCTCACACTTTTCGATCAGATGGCCAAGGCGAGGGAAGCCGATCTCGAAGCCGCGTCAAAAGCTGGCATTGCATATATTGCAACGGTCAATAACGCCATGATCGGCGATAGCGGAGAGGAAATGCCCTTTGGCACCGGCCAATGGGCCTTCAGCATCGGGGTCGATCGCTTCGCCAAATATGAGGTCGGGCATGAGGTTTCGGTGCTCGCCGGCAATATCGAGCGTGAGATAGGAATGGTGACCGACCTCGGCGAATATTATCAATTGCCCAGCCTCCATTTCCAGGCCCTGATATACGACGTCTTGGTGCAATCCGACTTTGCGCGGTTCGCGGTGGAAAAGGCCGGCGGCGAAACCGTGGCGTTGAAAGGTTACGGGGATGGCAGCGGAGACAATGATGGCATCGCCTGGTTCCAGTCGGCACCCGACGATGGCCCATTCTTCGGCAGCAGCTATGCCAGCTACCGCGTTCACGCTCTGATGACGCCATCGCCGGACGATTTGAAGGCGATCCTCGATCCGCAAGCCGCATTCCTGGTCGCCAGCTTTGAAATGCTGCTGGAAGACGGCTCGATCGATGTGGTTACTTTGCGCACGCCGCTGACCGGCATTTCTGCGGCCTGGACGCGGATGAACCGCGATCATCTCGAAACGCGAAACCTGATCCGGCAGAAGGTGAGGGAATGGGATGGACGCACCGCAGAGGCGAAGGCCGAAAGGGCGGCGCTGGTGCAGGATCGCGTGATGGCCTGGCAGGCAATGGCGGTCGCGGCCGAAAAGGAGGCGCGCGCCTATATCGCCGCCAACCCGTTCGCGCGCGGCTGCGAACGCCTGCCTATCGGCAGTGTCGGCGGCGACGCCGATAGCGTGAATCGGCGGGCCGGCCGCATAATGGAATGCGACAAGCGCTGGGTGGCACGCATGCGGGTGGTGAAGGACAAGCTTGGATCGCTCAGGTCGCGCTATTCC
>DASWIR010000114.1:0-1714 GCA_036397575.1 Alteraurantiacibacter sp.
CCGGATCTGACAGCCCAGGTGCTGCTGGGGTTGGCTGACTAACCGCCTGCCAAAAGGGGCACGGCGATAGCGAGGGCCGCGACGACAATTACCACGACCAGTGCCAGGATCGCGATGCGACCGAGCCGCGATCCGAGGCCGGAATCCTCGACTATGACGATCTCGTCCCCGTCTTCCAGCAACAACTCTTCCGACTGACGCGGCCGCGCCGGCATGCGCGGAAACTCGACCGCAGCGACAAGCGCCAGCTTCTCTCCCGCTATAGCCTGTTGCTGGTTCGTGAGATGCGCTGAGAGGCATTCGCCGGACAGCTCCGCGGAATCGGCCTCACCGCCGGTCGCCAGCCTCTCGAGCTGTCGATCGATCTCGACCAGCCGGTCGATTTCGCGCAATGCGCCGCGCCGGTTCCCGGAAAGGACCGCCAATTGCAGCCGGGTATGGGCGAGCCCGCTTGCGCGGATATATTGCAGGCTGGTCTGGTCGGGAGCCTTGCTGGCGCTGAAATCGAATGCCGCCGTCAGGCGCACGGGCGCGCCGGCAGCACGGGTCACGATTGCATTCACTCCAAAATCCCTCTCGCACGATCCCTGTGCGCTCTTTTGTTAGCGCGAACGCAGAGCCTGGGGAAACAGGCGGAAGATAGATGGAGGCCTGCGCACGACGCGACGCGCAGCGCTCCGACAAGGCGTTTTCTCTACAGGACCGGCAGACGAGCCGTGCCCTCAGCGCCTTCCCAGCGCCGCTTCGCTTTCGGCCATCAGGCTGGCGACGATCTCGGCCACGGGCTCTTCCTCCTTGACCATGCCGACCGATTGGCCGGCCATCAGGCTGCCGTTCTCGATGTCGCCGTCGATCACCGCGCGGCGCAGCGCGCCGGCCCAATAGTGCTCGATCTGCAGTTGCGCCTCGGCCATCTCGACCCCGCCCGCATCGAGCAACTGCGCGACCTCGCGCTGCTTGGCGTTGAACAGTTCGCCGCCCTTGTTCTTCAGCGCGCGCACCGGGATCACCGGCAGGCGCGGATCGATCTGCACGCTGGCGACCGCGTCGCGCGCGCCGGCACGGAAGAAGGCTTTCTTGAAGGCGGGATGGGCGATGCTCTCCTTGGCGCAGGCGAAGCGGGTGCCGAGCTGGACGCCGACCGCGCCCATTTCGAGATAGCCGGCAATTGCTTCGCCGCGGCCAATGCCCCCGGCGACGAACACAAGGTGCTCATCGGCCAGCGCGGGGAGGAATTCCTGCGCCAGCACGCTGGTCGACACCGGGCCGATATGCCCCCCGGCTTCCATTCCCTCGATTACCAGCGCATCGCCGCCGCTGCGCAACAGCTTCCTCGCCAGCGCCAGCGTCGGGGCGAAAACGATCACCTTGGCGCCGAAGCCCTTGATCGCCTCGACGCTGCCCTTGGGCGGAATCCCCCCAGCGAGCACGACATGGCCGACGCCGTGCTTGCCGCACACCTCGATCAGCTCGAACAGCATCGGGTGCATGGTGATCAGGTTCACGCCGAATGGCTTGTCCGTCAGCGCCCGCGTCCCGGCGATCTCGGCGTCGAGCAGATCGGGCGTCATCGCCCCGCAGGCGATCACGCCGAAGCCTCCGGCATTGCTGATCGCGGATACGAGGTTGCGTTCCGAAACCCAGCTCATCGCCCCGCAGAGGATCGCGTAGTCGGTGCCGAGGAATTCGCAGCCACGGGCCATCAGGCGCTGCG
>DASWIR010000115.1:0-9360 GCA_036397575.1 Alteraurantiacibacter sp.
GACAGCATCGGTGGTGGAACGCTTCACCCCGATGGGCCCGAACCACATTCAGTATGAGGCGACGATCAACGATCCGTCGATCTATACAAGCGAGTGGACGATCAAGATGCCGCTTTACCGGCGGATGGAAGAAAACGCGCAATTGCTCGAGTTCAAATGCGTGCCCTTCTCCGAAGTGCTGCTCTATGGCGACCTGCTGCCCGAATATTCCGCCGAGAACGAATAAGCATTTCAGACAGAATCAACAGGAGCCGTTCAGGTTCCCCCTGATATAGACCAAAATTGCGAATCAAGGAGTACCGAAGCATGCGTATCAAGGTTTGGAGCGCCGCCCTCATCGGCGCTGCGATGGTGACCGCCGGAGCCGGCACCGCCATTGCGCACCACTCCTTTGCCACCGAGTTCGACCGCAACAACCCGGTTACGCTCGAGGGCAAGGTGGTAAGGTTCGAGTGGGTAAATCCTCATTCCTGGATTCACATCGACGTTAAGCGTGCTGGCAAGACCGAGCGCTGGCGGGTCGAAGGCGGAGCACCAAGCGCATTGCTGCGCCGGGGCTGGAACCGGAATTCGTTGCCCCCGGGCACCGATATCATCGTGCAGGCTTTCCGCTCGCACGATGGCGACACCCGCGCTTCCGCCGCCGAAATCAAGTTCCCCAATGGCCGCGAGCTTTCGCTTGGCAATCCGACTACCGAAGCGGTGGCCGCTGCCGCGGCGCGCGCCAAGAGCAACTGATTCCGCGACATCTGCGAATTGCCAAGGGCCGTCTCCGGAAACGGGGGCGGCCTTTTGCTTAATGGCATCGCAAATTCCAGCGGTGACCTTCGCTCAGACGGCTGATACGAGCGCACTCGAACGATGCCGGACATATCCACCCAAACTGTCATACGCGACGGCGACCACGCCGCCCTGCGCGCAGCCTGTGCCGACGGTGCTGGACTATGCACCATTGTGAATATCGAAGGCAGCTTCTCACGCCGCCTGGGCGCCCAGCTTGCCGTACATGCGGACGGCAGCGTCACGGGCAGCCTCGCCGATGGCTGCCTGGAACGGCAACTGGCGAACGAAGTCATTGCGGCGCGAGCGCAGGGCCGGCCCTTGCTGCGACGCTTTGGCGCGGGTTCGGAAATGATCGATTTCCGCCTGCCCTGCGGCAGCGGGATCGACATACTTGTCGACCCCTCGCCCGATCGCGCGGCATGCCGCACCGCCCTGGAATGGCTCGAAACACGGAAGAAAGCATCGCTTATCCTTCCCTTGCCGAATGGGAGCGAGGGGATGCTGACCGAACGGCACTACATTCCCGCCCTCCGGCTCCAGCTGTTCGGCGAAGGTCCCGAACTGGAAGCGCTGGCGGCCCTCGCGGCCGTGGCGGGCTTCGCCTGTGAGACGCATCGGCGTGACGATCCGGGCATGGCGCTGGGCCGCGCGCCGCAGGACCTTTCCGCCGATAGCTGGACTGCCATAGTGCTGCTGTTCCACGACCATGAATGGGAGGCGGCAATCCTCGAATGGGCATTGGCGAATCCGGCTTTCTACATCGGCGCGCAAGGCGGGCGGCCCGCACGCGACGACCGGCTGGCGCTGCTGGAAGCGCGCGGTGTCGGGAACGAGGCACTCGCCCGGCTCAGAAGCCCGATCGGACTGATCCCGCATTGCCGCGAGCCTTCGACGCTCGCCGTTTCGATCCTGGCGGAAATCGCCGGCGCCTATGACGCGCTCGTCCCTGGATCCTGACACCGCCCCGTTGGTCGCCTTGCTGGCGGCAGGCCGCAGCGCGCGCTTCGGTGGCGGCAAGCTCGATGCGCAATGCGCAGGCAAGCGGCTGGGCCAATGGGCACTCGACGCCGCAGCGGAAGCGGGCCTCGCGCCGGGCGTGATCGTGACGGCGTCCGATACGCCGGTTTTCGCCAGCGAAGCGGGCGGGTGGAGCTTGATCTCCAATCCGCATGCGGAAACCGGCCTCGCCGGCTCGCTCGCCTGCGCTGCGCACGAAGCTGAGGCACGGGGCTCCGCTACCCTTCTGGTCCTGCTGGCCGATATGCCGCTGATTCCTGGGAGGCTGCTGCGCGCCCTGGCCGATAGCGAAACTCCTGCCGCCCTACGCTATCCGCATGGCCGCCCCGGCGTGCCGGCTCTTATCCCGGCCCGGCTCTATCCCGCGCTGATGGCGCTTACCGGCGATCGCGGGGCCGCTGCGGTGCTGGCTGCGGAGCCGGACCTTGAGCTTATCGCCGCAGAGTCAGAATGGCTGCTGGATATCGACACGGCGGAAGACCTTGCCCGGGCGGAAGCGATCCTGCATCGGTTGTAGAATTTTATGGTGAGCCTTGGCGGATGGGGGAGTTCAATCCGACAGCCCCCAGATCGAATACCGGCATGTCGAGTGCGAGCGGCGATGTCAGGGCAGATCCTGGCTCGCAATCAGATCTGGCCTATCGCGGCCACGGCGGTTGTTGTGAGCATGAACAGCCGCTTCGGGTTGGAAGGGAAAGGTGTGAAGCCAAAAGATTGATAGAACTGCGAAGCAGCATCGTTCTTGGCGTCGACGATAATCGCGAAGACGGCGATTTCCTCTGACGCACCCAGGATGCGCCGGATCGCATCGGCGAGCAGCAGATCTCCAAAGCCTTGGCCCCGCCGTTTTTCATCCCGCGCCAATCTGCCTATCAAAGCCGCAGGGATGCGGTCATAGCGAGGAAGCTTTTTCATCAGCTCTTCCGGCACTTCGTCGATCGAGAGCGTAAAAGCGCACAGGCTGTAGAAACCCGCCACTCCTTCGTCATCCAGTGCCACGAATACGCGCGCGACGTTCCTGCGGTCGTCCTGGCTGGCACGTTTGCCAAACCAATCGTCGAGTTCGTCAACGCCACAGCGAAAGCCGGCGCGGTTATGCGCCTTGGATAGAGGAACGAACGATACCGACAAGCGGGATTAGCCAGCGACCGACTTGTGCTTTTGCAGCGCCTTCACGAGCCTGTCGGTGGGCTTGGGCGGTGCAGCAACAGCTTTCAGAAAAGCGGCGGCATCCGCGCTGGCGAGTACCATCCGTTCATGGTCCTCCAGAACGCGCAGCGCACCTTCATAGGCCAGGTCACCCGCCGTCATGCCGCTCACCGCCATGGCGCGCTTAATTATCGCCTTGGTGGATGACGCGACACGAAGCTCCATGCGCTCCCGCTTTGTTTCACCGGGCGCATTGGATCGATGAGAGACCGCAGCCATGACATTTCCTTTCACGGAAAAATATACGGCACTATGCCGTACATTTCAATGCCAGAGGGATAGGTATTTATCGATCATTCGCTGCAGACCGCCTGCGCTAGCACACCGGAAGGCGAGGCTTGCCGGATGGCAAGTGGTTGTGGTTACGAATATTTTTTATGGTGAGCCCTGCTGGGCTCGAACCAGCGACCTACTGATTAAAAGTCAGTTGCTCTACCGACTGAGCTAAGGGCCCGACCACTTGTGCGATCGCACGCGCGCTCACCTAGGCAGTGGGCGGGGACGGGTCAAGCGCGCATGGAGCTGACGCAAGGTCAAACCGCTCACCGGATCGCGCCAGCCGGGCACGATCGCTGTTGCCGGCCGTAGAACGAAGCCGCGCTCGCGAAACTGCGGATGCGGTATCGTCAATTCCAGCGACGACCAGCACCCTCCGCTCCACAATACGATGTCGAGATCGAGCACGCGTGCGCGCCAGCGCCGCCCGCCGGGTCTGCGGCCGAATGCCCGCTCGATCCGCTTGAGCAGCGCAAGCATCGCCGCCGGCTCCAATTCGCTCGCCAACAGCGCGGCGCCATTGGCATAACGCCGCTGTGACGGGCCCATCGGTGCGCTGCGGATGATCGGCGAAACCGCGCGCACATCCACACCTTCCCGCTCCAGCGACGCTACCGCTTCGTGCAGTACTTCGGATGGAGAGCCGAGGCGCGGATGGCGAACATTGGAACCGAGCGCGATCAGATAGCGCGAGGAACCCACCGGGTCAGATATCCTCGCAGATGCGAGTGTAGAGCTGCGGGCGGCGGTCACGGAAAAAGCCCATGCCGGCGCGGTGCTTCGCCGCACGGGCGAGGTCCAGCTTCGCCACCAGCGTGCCATCCTGTTCCGCCCCGTAATCCACGACCAAGTCACCCCATTCGTCGCAGATGAAGCTGTGGCCATAAAAGCGCTGCCCGCCTTCCACACCGATGCGGTTGGCGGCGACCACCGGCATGCAGTTGGATACGGCGTGGCCGATCATCGCGCGGCGCCACATGCGGCTGGTGTCGAGGTCGGCATCGTAGGGCTCGGAACCGATCGCAGTGGGATAGAACAGCACTTCCGCACCCATCAACGCCATCACCCGCGCGCTTTCCGGGAACCACTGGTCCCAGCAAATGCCAACACCGATGCGCGTGCCGAAGAGGTCCCACACTTTGAACCCGTCATTTCCAGGACGGAAATAGAACTTTTCCTCGTAGCCCGGCCCGTCGGGAATGTGGCTCTTGCGGTAGGTTCCCATGATTTCCCCGTCCGGCCCGATCATGGCGAGCGTGTTGTAATAGTGGTGCCCGTCGCGCTCGAAAAAGCTGGTGGGGATCGCTACGCCCAGCCCTTTCGCCAGCTGCCGCATCGCGAGCACGGAAGGATGCTCCTCCAACGGACGGGCCAGCGCGAACAGCGCCTCATCCTCCTCGCGGCAGAAATAGGGGCCGGAGAACAGCTCCGGCGGGAGGATTACCTGCGCGCCTTCGCGCGCGGCATCCTCCACCAGCGCGCAAGTGGAAGCGATGTTATGCTGCTCATCCTCGAGCCCGAGCGCGAGTTGCAGCGCAGCGACGGTCAGTTCAGCCATGGGCCGCGCTCTATGCTCCGCCTGCGCCACTGTAAATCGCGTCTAGATCATGGGCGCTTGCGGAACAGCAGAGTCATGCGGTCACTCTCGCCGATTTCCGCGCGGCGGGCACGCTCTTCGCTGCCTTCCTCCGCGCCGCGATAGCTCGGCGGCAGCGACCAGACGCCCGTCTCCCAATCCGCCGGATCCTTCGGATTGGCATTGATCTCGCTTTTCTCGACAAGCTCGAACCCATAGGCTTCGAACAGGCGGATAACGTCTTCCTCTCGCTGGTAGCCATTGTCGCCCAGCACATAGAAGGCCGGCGCATCGGCTTTCGCCCGGTGCTGGACCACGCCGAGCAATCCCTCATCCTTGAGCAACTGGCGCGCGGCCACCACCGAATCGTGGAACCAGCCGAAGCGGCGCATATTGTGGATCTCGCGGAAAATCAGAACACGGTCCGCAGTGCCGGCCAGCGCATCCAGCTCGTCATCCGTATTGGCGCCGATCACGCGCGCTCCGCCGTTCGGCACCCATTCGCGGGCCTCCGTCGGAAATTTCTCCGCCGTTCCACGATACATGTCCCAATAGCCGGTCATCGACGGATGCAGCTCCGGGTTGAGCGCAATGTAGGTGCCGCCCTCGCCGAGATAGGGGATGATGATGCGCGAATACCAGCCGCCGGCCGGCATGTAGTCCACCACCGTCATACCCGGCTTCACGCCGAAGAAGCTCAGTGTTTCGCCCGGATGGCGATACTGATCGCGCGTGCCATCCTCGCCGCGAACTTCGCTTCCCAGCGCTGCCGCCAGGGCCGGATCCGCTGCGCTCTCATGGTGATCGGCAAGCGCGGGCGCAGGGTTGGCGAATGTGACGGCGGCCATGGCGGCGACGGCGGCAACATTCAGGAACTTGCGCATCGGATCTCTCCCAAATTGACTTGGTCTGGCACCCTAAACTGAAACGAAAGGATGACAAGCTGGAGACGCGGCCCCATCTTCCTTCGCGAAGGAGACTGGCCGATGGCAGGCAGCGAACAGGCGATCCTCGCAGGCGGATGCTTCTGGTGCACCGAGGCGGTATTCAACGACGTGATCGGCGTGACCGGAGTGGAAAGCGGTTATATCGGCGGGAGCATGCCCGATCCGACCTATAAGCAGGTCTGCTCCGGCACTACCGGCCATGCCGAAGCGATCCGTGTGACCTACGATCCCGCTATCATCTCGCGCGCCGAAGTGCTCGACGTGTTCATGGGCACGCACGACCCGGCGCAGCTCAACCGGCAGGGCAACGATGTCGGCACGCAATATCGCAGCGCGATCTTCGTTTCGGACGATGAAGAGCGTGAAGCCGCCGAAGCCGCCATCGAGCGGTGGAACGCGGAGCACGGTGAAACGGCTGTAACGTCGATAGAAGGGCCGGCGGAGTGGTATTCGGCAGAAGATTACCACCAGGAATATTGGGAAGGCGAAGGCCAGCGCAATCCCTATTGCATGGCCGTGATTCCGCCCAAGCTCGCCAAGTTGAGGAAGAGTTTTGCCGCGAAGGTAAAGTCTGCTTGAGGTAATTCGTCCTTAACCATGTAAAATCATGCAGTTGCGCGGAAACGCGCGATGAAGAACCCGTCCATTCCGCCCTTTTCCGGCAACATTCCGGGATCGGTGCGGAGCCAGCCCTCAGGCGTTGGCGTGAGGCCCGCAGGCAGTTCACCGGCGGTGATCGGATCGGGCGGCAATGGGCATTTCCCTGCCACTTCCTCGCCCTCCTCGCATTCCAGCGAGCACACCGCATAGGCCAGCCGTCCGCCGGGCTTGAGCCAGCCGGAGGCGCGCGCCAGCAGCGCCGCCTGAAACTCGGCCATCTCCGCAATCTGCCGGTCGTGAATGCGATGAAGCACATCGGGATGGCGGCGGCAGGTGCCCGTCGCGGTGCAGGGCGCGTCGAGTAAGATCGCGTCGAACGGCACGTCGGGCTGCCATGTAAGCGCATCTGCCGCGATGATTTCAGCGGAGAGGCCGGTGCGGGTCAGGTTCTGCTGAACACGCTCCAACCGCGCATCGGAAATATCGAGCGTGGTTACCTCCCAGCCTGCCGCAGCCAGTTGCAAGGTTTTGCCGCCCGGTGCGGAACACAAGTCGAGCCCTTTCCTACCCTTGCCCTCACCCAGCAGGCGCGCAGGCAGCGAAGCAGCGAAGTCCTGCACCCACCATCCGCCCTCCTCAAATCCCGGCAGGCTTTCGATCGCGGAGCCGCGCGCAAGCCGCACATGGCCGGGAGCGAGGCTCTCCCCGCCCAGTTCCCTGGTCCAGCGTTCGGTCTCGCCCGCATCGCGCAGACTGAGATCGAGCGGCGGCGGCACAGCCAGTCCGGCAGCAACCGCTCCGGCCCGTTCGCCCCAGCGCTCCATCACTTCTTCCGGGAGTGTCGGAGCCGCGGGCAAGGTCGCACCGCGCTTCGTCAATGTCGAGAACACGCCATGCGCCAGCCTGCGCGGCCCGCCGGTCAACAATGGCAGGCCGGTCGCCACCACCGCATGCGGCGGCGTCTCCAGCCGCAGCCATCCGGCGAGCATCAATCGCAGCACGCTGCGGGGCTTGGCATCGTCGGGGAGGCGTTTTTTGGTTGCACTGTCGATCAGCGCGTCGAGATCGGTCAGCCAGCGCAGCACTTCGCCGGCAAGCGCACGTGCCAGTGCCCGGTCGGAGGTGGTGAGCAAATCGCGGGTTGCGCCGCTCATCGCCTGATCCAGAGTCTCTCCACGCCGCAGGACGGCGTCGATCAGCTTGAGTGCGGCGCGGCGCGCGGGAAGACCTTGGATTGCCATTCGCCGCCACTATCCGCGATTGCATTGATGTGCCAGCGCGGCCATCTTGGCTGCATGGCTGAACGCAAGACCACACCGCCCGGAAAGTTCAAAAAGCCGGACCACTGGCGCAACGAACCACCGCCAGCGCCGGAGGCCGGCGAGGTGGACGAAGAGCTTAGCCCCACTCGTTATGGCGACTGGGTGAAGAAGGGTATCGCGATCGATTTCTGACCGGAGCTTAGGGCTGCCGCTCAAATACCAGCGAGAAGTTCACCGGAACCTGCGACGTGATGCCCGGGAGGCTGGCGAGTTTCTGCAGTTTGGCGATCCCTTCGGTGAGGCCGTAGGTCCCGGCATCGACGATGATTGGCGCCGTGGTTTCGACTTTGACCTTACCTGCGGCAATACGCGTGACCGACAATTCGGTCTCGACCGGCGCCTGGACCCCGTGGAGATCGAGCGTTGCTGATACCGGTTGAACATTACTCTCGCCGATTGCGAGTCCGGCAAAGCTTGCCGGATCAATCTGAGCCGCGACACTCGCCGAGGGATAGACACCAGTTTCGAATAAAACCTCGCGCATCCGCTCGTCGCGAATGTCGATATTGGTTGCGACCGATGCGAGATCTATCACGAGGCTGGCGGCGCCGTCCGCCGAGATAGACCCGCTCAGCGAGCCGAAACCATGCGCCTCGGCAATCTCGCCGGCCTTGACCGACGTAAAGGCAAGACGGGATTCGGCTTCGTTAAGCGTCCAGGCACCTTCGAGCGGCTCCTCCGCCGGCTGTGTGCAGGCGGCAAGCAGCAGCCCGCCTGATAGAATCGAATTTCGGATAATGACCCTCATCTTGTTCTCCCGTCGCTCGCCGATCGAATTCGCAGCTTTGTCTCACTCCGAAGCCGTTCGTGTCAAAGCCAACCTCCGAGTTCCCGGCGTATCAGCGCTTCCAGCATGGCCATGCCAGCTGTTCCGTCATTGAGGCACGAAAGCACAGCGAAACGTTCGCCGCCCGCTTCGAGGAACTGCTCCTTCCCCCGGATCGCCAGCTCCTCCAGGGTTTCGAGGCAATCGGCGGCAAAGCCGGGCGCCGCGATGGCGAGGCGCTTCGTATCTCCCCTCGCCAGTTCGGCGATCACCGCATCGGTCGCCGGTTCGAGCCATTTGGCACGCCCGAACCGGCTCTGGAAGGCAGTGCGGAATTCAAGGCCCGGCCGCGCCAGCGCAGCCTCGAGCAGCCGCGCGGTCTTCATGCACTGGCAGTGGTAGGGATCGCCCAGTTCCAGCGTGCGCTGCGGCATGCCGTGAAAGCTCAGCAGCAATAATTCCGGCCGAAACTCCAGCGCATCAAGTTGCGCGCCCAGATCCTTCGCCAACGCCTCGATATAGAGCGGGTCGTCATGATAGGGCGGCAGTGCGCGCAGCGCAGGTTGCCAACGCATTTTCCGCAGGCAATCCCCGGCCTTGTCCACAACCGTCGCCGTCGTGGCAGCGCAATATTGCGGATAGAGCGGCGCAAGCAGGATGCGTTCGCAGCCCGCATCCATCAGCCGCTGCAATTCATCGCCGATCTCAGGCTTGCCGTAGCGCATGGCCCAGGCGACCTGCACGGCATCGTCCAGCCGCTTCTGCAGGCTTGCCGCCTGCCGCGCGGTGATCGCGGCGAGCGGAGAGCCATCCTCGGTCCACACCTGCCTATAGGCATGTGCGCTTCTCTTCGGCCGGGTGTTG
>DASWIR010000116.1:0-4467 GCA_036397575.1 Alteraurantiacibacter sp.
CGCTGGCTTATGCAATCATCCTGCCGGCGACCTATCCGCTGATCATTGCCATGCTGCTAGGGCTGGTATTCCGCGGCGTGGCGTTCGAGTTCCGCTGGCGCGATCCCGGGCACCGCGCCTTCTGGGACCTAGCCTTTAGCGGCGGCTCGCTGGTCGCAGCGCTTTCGCAGGGCATGATCCTGGGCGCGATCCTGCAGGGCGTGGTTGTGGAGGATCGCGCCTATGCGGGCAGCTGGTTCGACTGGTTTACGCCCTACACACTGCTCACCGGGATCGGGGTGGCAGCGGGCTATGCCCTGCTCGGCATGACCTGGCTGGTGTGGAAGACCGAAGGCGAGACGCAGGCGCGCGCTTATCGCCTCGCTTTTCGTGCGGCGATCGCAACGCTGGCGCTGCTCGTCGCGGTCAGTCTCTATACGCCGGCGCTCGATGCCGGATATTTCGACCGCTGGTTCACCATGCCGAATTTCATCTTCGCCAGCCAGGTGCCGCTGCTCACCGCGATCATCGCTGGAGCATTATTCTACACCCTCAAGAAGCGCCGGGAAGCTGCGCCCTTCTTCCTTGCGCTGGCGATCTTTCTGCTCGGTATGCTCGGCCTCGGCGTTTCGATGTGGCCCTATGTGGTGCCGCACGAGGTGACGATCTGGGATGCCGCCGCCCCCGAACGCAGCCAGATATTCATGCTGGTGGGCGTGGCGATCACGATGCCGCTGATCCTTGCTTATACGGGCCGGGCCTATTGGGTGTTTCGCGGCAAGGTGGGCAGCGAAGGCTATCATTGATGGAAGAGGGGCCGGACCCCGATGCCCGGCCATTGTGGCAGCGGCTCGGCTGGATGGCGCTGCTGTGGCTGGCGAGCGTCGCAGTGCTGGGTGCGGTCGCCTGGATGATCCGGCTTTGGCTGAACGGGTAAAGGCCCGGCCCATCCTTCGATGAGCCGGGCCCTGCGCAGTCAGTTGGATACGAGCTGCCCGCGCTGGAGCTTCTGGTTCTCGTCCACCCGGTCCGGCTCGCGGGTCACGTCGCGGAAGGTCAGCATTTCCCACACGCGAGTCGAGGCGCCGTCATAGAAGCCGGCCGGCCCGTTCCACTCCCTGGGGTTTTCCCAGGTGCCGAACAGCCGGTCCCACAGCAACAATTCGCCGTAATTTCCGGCATGGCGGCCGCGCTGATGGTGCAGTCCGTGGGCTTCCGGCCGCGCCATGACGTGGCCGATCCATTGCGGCGTCTTGATGTTGGCGTGGCTGAAGAACACCGCGAAGCCGCCGAACACACCGGCGATTGCCGCCGCCATGGGATCGAGGCCAATGCCGATGGTCAGCGCCAGGCCCGACATGAAGGTGAAGCCGATGATATCGAGCGGCGAGTGGTAGAGTGCGCCCCATGCGTCCATCCGCTCGATCGAATGGTGCATCTGATGGAACACGCGCCACAATATGTCGGATGCGTGCAGCGCGCGGTGCCACCAATAGGTGAAGAACTGCGACACCGCGTAGCCGAGCGGCGCAGCGAGCCATAGCGGTAACTCGGTCGCGTCGATCAGACGGTATTCGCCGAACCATCCGGCCCACAGGAACGGGGCGTAGGTGGCGAGGGCGAAATACATCGCCGCGGCGAGCACGCCCCGCGTGCGCCAGAAGGGTGTTTTGGCGAAGCTGCGCGCCGGGAAAAGCGTGTCGATGAGGATGAAGGCGGCCAGGCCGCCCATCAGGATCAAATTGAGAATATTGAACATATAGAATTCCAACTTCGAGATATTTGAATAGGGGGATCGCGGGCGCCGCCTGGGGGGATGGGGACGGAGAAGAGGCGACGCCCGCGAAGCTTGCTGGCGGTCATGCGATGAGCGCGGCGGGCAGGGGCATCACACTTCCGAGGAAGGCGAGGCCGCCGAAGATCCACAGGCCCAGGACCGCCGAAAAGCCGGCGTCTGTCATTGTCTTTCCTTTTGTTGTCGTTTCGGGACGAGGCGCTCTGAGGCCCTTCCGTGGGACCGAGCGGGGTGGCGATCGTGGTATTTCCGGCGCCAGCGTGGTATTTTCGAACGAACGGGGAATTCCAGCAGCCTTTTGGATGGTGCGATGACGCGGATCGAGATC
This sequence comes from Alteraurantiacibacter sp., assembly GCA_036397575.1. GTDB lineage: Bacteria > Pseudomonadota > Alphaproteobacteria > Sphingomonadales > Sphingomonadaceae > DASWIR01. The sequence continues at coordinate 2,103 of DASWIR010000116.1, forward strand.
GGCGAAGATGTCGTGGTGCGGCGCGGCGGGCAGGAGATTCCGCTGCCCAAGTCGCGTAAGGCACGCGCGCTCATCGCATATCTTCTGTTCGAAAATGCCCCGGCTAGCCGCGAGCGGCTGTGCGAGTTGTTCTGGACACGCGCTGCCGATCCGCGCGGCGGGCTACGCTGGGCGCTGACGCGCATCCGCCGCGCCCTCGGCCCGGACGAAGGCTGGCTCAAAGCCGACCGGCTGACCGTTCGGCTCGAAGTGCCGGGAGAGACAGTCTCGGTTTCTGCAAAGGGCGAGCGGCTGCTGGCACTGGTCGCCGGGCGCGAGCAGGACGATTTCGCCATCTGGCTGGCCGACCTAAGGCGCCGTCTGGGTGATGGCGAACCATGCTGCGACGAGGTGCTGCCCGGCCGGGTAGCTCCTCCGGAGAAGCCGCATCAGGTCGTCCGCTACACGCGCGCGCAGGACGGAACGCGGATCGCCTATGCTACGATGGGAGAAGGGCGGCCGCTGGTGAAGGCTGCCAACTGGCTCGGCCATCTGGAAGTAGAGCTAGACGTGCCGGTCTGGGCCGGGCTCTATCGCGAACTGGCGGGCCGGTATTGCCTCTATCGCTATGACGAGCGCGGCAGCGGCCTCAGCGATTGGGAAGTCGATGAAATCTCCTTTGCCGCCTTTGTGAGCGATCTGGAAAGCGTCGCCGATGCGCTAGGGCTCGAACGTTTTCCTTTGCTTGGAATCAGTCAGGGAGGGGCAGTTTCCATCGAATATGCCGCCCGTCATCCCGAGCGGGTCAGCGCATTGGTGCTGATCGGCGCCTATCCCGCCGGCTGGCGGTTCGCCGACCCGGAGCTGCGCGCCAGGCGCGAGGCCGAAATGAAGCTGGTCGAGCTGGGATGGGGCGACAACAGTCCCGCCTACCGCCAGATATTTTCCCAGACTTTCCTGCCCGATGGCTCGCCCGAATTGATCGACAGCTTCAATCGCTTCCAGCGGCAGACGACTTCGCCCGCAAATGCTGCGCGATTCCTCGACAGTTTCGGCGATATCGATGTGCGCCATCGCCTGGAAGAGGTGCGCGCGCCGGTACTGATCCTCCATTCGCGGGGCGATCAGCGGATCAACTACAAGGTCGGCGGCGATCTCGCCGCGGCATTGCCCAATGCGCGCTTCGAGACGCTACCCAGCAACAGCCATATTCCGCTGGCGGGAGAGCCGGCATTCGGCCGGATGATGGAGGCGATCGACGAATTTCTCCGCGAGAACGATTAGAATTGTTCCATAGAACAAAAAAGCTTCCATATTGATCTATGGAACGAAATCGCCTATATCCGGTCTCAGGAAGGAGACGAAGCATGGTCCAGGCCAAATCGGCAAGCGACCGTATCGCCGAAAGTGCACGGGTTCTGACCGAAGCGGTCGCCCGGATTGCGGATATCTGGCAATTGTCCAATGCGAAGCTGGGCGCGATCCTGGGCCTCTCGGGGCCGACGGCGTCGCGGCTGCGTTCCGGGCGCTACCGGCTCGAGCCCGGTTCGAAGCCGTTCGAGCTGGCCCAGCACCTGCTGCGCCTGTTCCGCTCGCTCGACAGCTGGCTGGGGCAGGACGATGCGGCGGTGCGTTCGTGGCTTGCTACCCGCAATCTCGATCTCGGGGAGCGTCCGATGGATTTGCTGCCGACCGTAAGAGGGCTTTTGCGCACAAGCGATTATGTGGACGTCCTCCGCGCTCGCGTCTGAAATCGGCGAGTATCGGGGCCGGGTCATTCGCATCGTCGAGGCGCAGCACCGGATCTCTACCAACAGGCTGGCGGACAATGCCGAAGACCAGGCCTTGCTCGAGGAACTGGCCGACGAGGTGAAGCCCGCCCTTCCGGAAAGCGCACGCCACTTGCCGTGGCTGCTTGCTTCACCGTTTCGCTATGGGCTCGGCCGGCCGTCGCGCTTCCGCGCGGCCGATGTGCTCCCGGGCATCTTCTATGCCTCGGAGGATATCGAGACCGCGGTTTCGGAAGCGGCATATTGGCGCATGCTGGCCTTCAGCCGTTCACCGGGCTTCCAGTTGCCGCGCACGCCCACGCCTATGTCCGCCTTTTCGGTAGCGGTGAAGGCGGCCAAAGCGCTCGACCTTCTGGAAGGAGAACTCGCGCGGGACCGCGATTTATGGGCCCATCCGAGCGACTATACCGCGACCCAGGCCCTGGCCGCTTCCGCACGCGAGGCAGAGGTGGAAGCGATCCGGGCGCCATCCGCGCGGCGTGATCGCGGGGTCAATGTCGCGGTGATCGAGCCAGGCGCCCTGGCACCGCCGCCAAGGCCGCATTCGAGCTGGGCGCTGATGGTGACGCAGGACGGCCTCCTTGCGACGCGCGAAC
>DASWIR010000117.1:0-5236 GCA_036397575.1 Alteraurantiacibacter sp.
GCGCAGGAGATGGTCGCCGGGGAAGGCTCCCTGGCACGCTTCATCTGGCGCTTCGAACCACGAGGCGAGCCCCCGGCAGAACCGCAGACCGTGTCCGTTTCGCCGGCTTCGATCGCGCTATCGAAAGAATTGAAGAAACGGGGATGGAAGTTCGTTGGCCCGACTACCGTCTATGCCTTCATGCAGGCCATGGGCCTCGTCAACGATCATGCCCAAGGCTGCGCGATCCGGCCCGAGGCGGAGGCGGCGCGCGCGGCCTTCACCTCGCCTTAGAGTCGTTCCGCTCGAGATTGAACCAACTCTGCCTGCAGTGCGTGTGCCCTAGCCCTTCGGCTGGCTGGCAAGCCAGCCGCTCAGGATAAACGGCCCTCCGGGCAGGCTGGGGCCTCGGGCCGCAAGCACCACGAGTATGGCACGAGGTCCCTGCCTCCGCAGGGACTCACGAGTATATGATGCCTCGATCCAAGTCGGAAAGACGCTAGCTCCCGGCACTATGATTGGCCCGCCAGTTCCCCAGATGCGCGCCCACCACGATCAAGCCTCCGGTGACTATAAGGATGGATTCGATCGCCTCGGTTTCGACGGATGGGGCGAGGCCGAGGGACGCTACGCGAGGGGCGGCGAACCGAGGCCGGGCGCGGTGCTTGCCTTTCGTCCCACACGCGCCATGCCGCTGGGCCATGTCGCCGTCGTCGGCGAGATAGTGGACGAACGCTGCGTTCTCCTCGATCACGCCAACTGGTCAGGACCTGGAATGATCGAGCGCCGCGCCCTGGCGGTGGACGTATCGGCCCAAGAAGACTGGAGCGCAGTGCGCGTCTGGTACGCGCCGGCCGGGACGCTTGGAGCGCGCGAGAACCCCACCTTCGGCTTCATCTACTCGCAGGCGCCGGAATACCATCTGGCGGCAAGAGATCGAGAGGGCGGAGGGGCAGGCGGAGGGCGCTGAGGGTCTCCGGCATGACGCCTTTGGCGGCAAGGTGACACTTTCGGCCACACAGGATGACGCTTTTCGCGGCAAAGTGACAATTCCGGCCACGCAAGCTGACGCTTTTGGCCAAAAAGGCCGGAGGCCGTGTCAGATGTGTCAACACCCTCGCTTTCCGCTTGCCGTAAGCCCGGCGGCACCACATCTTGCGCACGATGCTGCGCCAGTACGAACTCGTAGAACGGGTCAAGGAATACGACCCGGACGCCGACGAGGCGCTGCTCAACCGCGCCTATGTCTATACGGTGCAGAAACACGGCAGCCAGAAGCGCGCCTCGGGCGATCCCTATTTCAGCCATCCGATCGAAGTGGCCGGCTTGATGACCGATCTCAAGCTCGACCAGGAAACGATCATCACCGCGCTGCTCCACGACACGGTCGAGGATACGCTGGCGACGATCGAGGAGGTCGAGGCGAATTTCGGGCCCGAGGTCGCGCGGCTGGTCGATGGCGTGACCAAGCTCTCCAAGATCGAGGCGATGCCGGAGAACGAGCGAGCAGCCGAGAACCTGCGCAAGTTCCTCCTTGCCATGAGCGAGGACATCCGCGTGCTCCTCGTCAAGCTGGCCGACCGGCTTCACAACATGCGCACGCTTCATTTCATAAAGAGCGAGGAGAAGCGCCAGCGCATCGCCCGCGAAACGATGGATATCTTCGCCCCGCTGGCCGAGCGCGTGGGCATGTACGAATATATGCGCGAGATGCAGCTGCTTGCCTTCGAGCAGCTGGAACCGGAGGCCTATGCCACGATCGCCGGGCGGCTGGAGCAGCTCCGAAGCTCCGAAGGCGGGCAAGTCGATGCGATCGCGCTAAGGATCAAGCAGGCACTGGCCGAGGCGGGCATCCGCACCGAAGTCTCGGGCCGCGAGAAGCATCCCTATTCGATCTGGAAGAAGATGGCCGAACGCCATGTCAGCTTCGAGCAGATCACCGATATCATGGCGTTTCGCGTCGTCACCGAAAGCGATGACGACTGCTATCGCGCGCTGGGCGTGCTCCACGGCAATTGGCAGTTCATTCCGGGGCGCTTCAAGGACTATCTCTCGACACCCAAGACCAACGGCTACAGGTCGCTGCACACCTCGCTGATCTATGAGAATTCGATGCGGGTCGAAGTGCAGATCCGCACGCGCGAGATGCATCGCCGCAACGAATTCGGCCTGGCTGCGCATTGGGCCTACAAGCAGGGCGACCGGCCCGACGGCCAGGTCAGCTGGCTGCGCGACCTGATCGAGATCGTCGATGCCAGCCACGATCCGGAAGAACTGCTCGAGCACACCAAGCTGGCCATCTATCAGGACCGGATCTTCGCCTTCACTCCCAAGGGCGCGCTGCACCAGTTGCCCAAGGGATCGACGCCGGTCGATTTCGCCTTCGCGGTCCATACCGATCTCGGGTTCGAAACGGTCGGCGCGAAGATCAACGGCCGCCATATGCCTTTGAGGACCGAACTCAACAATGGCGACGTGGTGGAGATCATCAAGGGCAAGAATTCGGAACCGCAGCTCTCCTGGCTCGGCTTCGTCGTCACCGGCAAGGCGCGTGCCGCGATCCGCCGCGCGGTGCGGCAGAAGGAGCGCGCGGAAGTCGCCGCGATCGGCGCCAAGCTGTTCGAAGGGATCGTCGAGCGCGTGCCCGCCAAGATCGGCAAGAAGGCGGTGCGCGAAGCAGTGAAGCGGCTCGAGCTCGATGAAGAGGACGATCTGATGCTGATGATCGGCGCGTCCAAGATTTCCGACCGCGAGGTGATGGAAGCGCTCGTCCCCGGCTGCACCTCGGAATTGCCCGAAGAACCCGTGCAGGCGCGCACCATCTCGATCCGCGGGCTGACGCCAGGGGTCGGCTTCAGGCTCGCCGAATGCTGCCACCCGGTGCCGGGCGACCGGATCGTCGGCCTGCGCCGCCCGAACGAGGGGGTGGAAGTCCATGCGATCGACTGCCTCGAACTGGCGAATGGACAGGATGCCGACTGGATCGACCTGTCATGGGGCGAGAAGTCGCAAGGCGCGGTTGGGGGCCTGCGCGTCACGCTCTACAACCGGCCGGGCACGCTGGCCGAGATCGCCGGCATCCTCGCGGCCAACCGGGCGAATATCGTCAATCTCGAACTGTCGCAGCGCGACGATCCGTTCCATACTTACGAGATCGAGCTGGAAGTGGTCGACCTTGCCCACCTGACCCGGCTATTGAGTGCCTTGCGCGCAAGCGATGCCGTGGCGCAGGCGGAAAGGGTCTAGCACCGTGGGCATAGTCGCGATCGAACATGTGCAACTCGCCATGCCCCATGGCGGGGAGGATCAGGCGCGCCGCTTCTATTGCGGTGTGCTGGGCATGGACGAAGTGCCGAAGCCCGAACATCTCGTGGTCGGCGGCGGATGCTGGTTTATCGCCGGCGGGGCGGAAATCCATCTTGGCGTCGAGGCCGAATTCCGCCCCTCGCGCAAGGCGCATCCCGCGCTGTTGCTGGACGATTTGAACGAGCAGGTCGCGCAGCTTGCCGCCCATGGCTACGATTTCATTCCGGGCAAGCCGCTCGCCGGCTATATCCGCGGCGACACGCATGACCCGTTCGGCAACCGGATCGAGCTGATGCAGGCGGTCGGCGTGGACGCCCGGCAGGAAATGGAGCGGGCTTCTAGAGAAGGGTGATCCTGCATTCCCGTTCGCCCTGAGGAGGCGTTGAAGCCTTTGGCTGAGGCGCCGTCTCGAAGGGCAGACGAGCCCGGCGTGCTTCGAGACGGAGCCTCGATCTGCGATCTCGGTTCCTCCTCAGCACGAACGGTGCAGGGCGTTGATGAAACGGCTTCTAGAGAAGGGTGAGAGTCACCTCGGTCTCGTCGCCCCCGACGATCCCTTCCGCTTTTCGCACGCTCGCCTTTACCGGCAGGATCCAGCCTTCCGATTTGCTGGGAAAGACCGAAGTGTTCCAGCAGCTCCCACCGATTGCCGCCTCGACCTTGACCGAGCCGAAACCGCGGCCCGAGCCCAGTTCCAGCCGCCGCATCGCCTCATGCGCGGAAATCGCTTCGCCCGCCTCGCCATCGATGGTGAGAAAGTGCCAGCTTCCCTGCCCCTCGCCGGACCAGAGCCAAAGCGTTGCGGTATGATTGACGCGCTCGCTCACGGCAGCTCCAGCTCTACATGGACGGTTTCGCCTTCGGCCAGCTTTTCCGCCAGGCGCACCGGCTTCTTTATCGGCAACGACCATCTGCCGGCACGCGAATTGAGCGTGGTGCTCCATTCGCTGGTGCCGGTCCGCGCCGTGACGCGCAACGAACCGAAACCCCCGCGCTTGCCGGTCGCCAGCCGGTATTGGGAGACACTTCCTGCCGCATCATCGGGCAGAGTGACGAAAAAGGCGGGGTCGAATCCCTCCTCGATAAACACCGTCTCGACCGGTGCGGAAAAGCGGATTGTTTCGCTCATTCGCCAGGCACGCGCCGGACCGGCACGGGGATGTTGCAAATATCCGCGCCGCCCGCGGGCACGATGAAGAATGGATCGCGGCGGTTGGCGCGCGCCTCGGCATAGCGCGCGAAGCTCTCGCTTTCGGTGGAGAGATATTCGAACCCGGGCGCCGGATCCTCTTTCAGTTCGTTCCCCAGCCGCACGGAGAGAATCGGCACGCGCTTTTCCGCTTCGTCGTCGTCGTAGAAGCCGAGCGCGCCGTGGCCGCGGGGCAGCGACGAGAGATGCTCCATCCCCTCGACGATCCGTCCCACCAGCGCGATATTGCGGTCGAGATGCCGCGGCGCATGGCCGATCACCGTGTAGAGCTCAGCCCCATTGCCGGTGTTCGGCGACAGGTCGCGTCCTACACCGACCATGCCGTAGCAATGGACGGGCCAGGCGCGACTCAAGTCCACGCCCACCGGCCAGCCATCAAGGAAAGCTGCCAACTCGGCATACGGGTCCAGTATGATTGCCGTGGCAGGAGATCGAGCCACCGGAACTGGATTTGACCCTTCCGAGGACCCTCCCTCCCGTTGGAGCAAGACTTGCAGTTTGGCCAAATGGTTCTTCATCGCCAGCAGGCTTCGCTCTTCCAGTTCGGCGATCTTTGGCAATCCCTTCGAGACCGAGTAGTGGGCTTCGCGCACCTCCTTCAGCCCCTCGGGCAGGGGCTTCTCACCTGTTTCGTCACCCCATTGCACGACGTAATTATCCTGCACGCGGTAGACGCTGGTACCGTCCCACCAATGCGCCTTTGCCAGAACCCGCATATTGTCGATCCAGCCCTGGCTGAAA
>DASWIR010000118.1:0-8704 GCA_036397575.1 Alteraurantiacibacter sp.
TCGCCTTCGATCTCGAGATCGCCGATGTCGCCTTCGATACGGCCGAGCCGCAGCACGTCCTGATAGATCGGTTCTTGCGGGAAATGGACCATGCTGGGGCTCCTCAGGCGGGCAGAAATTCGCGGTTTTCGAACAATGCGGTCGCCGCCGCGGTGTTCGAGATCGGCACGTGATAGTTGGAGGAAAGTTCGATCACCTCACCGGTCAGCGCGCCGCGCGCGGCGATCCAGTTGAGGATTTCCACCCCCTGGCTTCCCGCCAGCTCGACGATGTCGAGAGAATCGTGCCGCAGCAGCGCCTCCGGGTTCGGGCCGATATTGTCGAGGCAGAAATGGTCGTAATCCTTGTTGATGAACCCGGCGCGCTTCCCCTCCAGCTGGTGCGAAAGGCCGCCGGTGCCGAAGACGACGATCTTCTCCGGTCCCTTCCAGCTCTTCAGCGCCCGGCCGACAGCGCGGCCCAGCTCGAGGCATCTCTTGGGGCTGGGCAGGGGATGCTGCACCGTATTGATCGCGATCGGAACCAGCCGGACCGGAAACGCATCTGCGCCCGGCCAGCACAATTCGAACGGCACGGCCACCGCATGGTCGACAATCATGGACTGGCAGGTCACCGGATCGAACTCGCTCGCCACCACCTGCTCGATGATGTGCCAACTGAGTTCCGGATGGCCCGGATAGGGGCGGGAAAAGGCGATGCCCCAGCCTTCGTCTTCGTGCCGGTATTCAGGCGCGGCGCCGATGGCGAAGGTCGGCATCTTGTCGAGGAAGAAGTTGAGCCCGTGATCGTTGTAGAACACCACCGCGACATCGGGCTTCTCCTTCGCCAGCCATTCGTGGACCGGCTCGAAGCCGTCGAAAAAGGGCTTCCAGTAGGGGTCCTGCTGTAGCCCCCGGGCGATGGCGTTGCCGATGCCCGGCACGTGGCTGGTGAAGATGCCTCCGGCGACCTGGCTCATGCTGCGTTCCTCGTGATGGTCTCGCCATGGGCGAGCAGGCCCGCCTTGAAATCTTCAAGCGTCTGGCCTGTCTGCAGCGCGCCTAAATCCTGCACATTGAGGCCGAAGATGCCGGCGAGCTTGGCGAGATAATAGACGTTGCCTCCGGCCTCGAGCATGCCGAGCACGTCGCGTTTGCGGACGGCTTCCTTTTGCTCTTCGGTGAGGTTGAACGCGGCCATATAGGCCTCTTCATCCGCTACGAATTTGTCGCGATTTTCCTTCAGATTGAAGGAGTAGCACATGGCGTTGAGCGCGAAGCCGCGCTTGGCGAGTTCACCGTCGAATATCTTCATTCCAGGAATGATCCTGGATCCTCCGGTGGCAGGATTTGGTCTGTCCGACACGACACGACTCCCACATTGTTTCGCGGTCGTCCTGCCTCCGGATGCCGAAGGTATCATTGAGCCAAGTCAATTTTGGCCGATCATCGGTGTCTGGCGAATAGGCAAATATTGCCGCTGCGTGGCGGCGAGCGCGTGTGTGAGCGTCTGGGTTATGAAGTGGCTGTCGCCTTTGCGGCTTTGCGCTTGCCGGTCGCCGGCGCGTTTCGGTTTGCGAGCCAGATCTTCGTCGTGAGGCCTTTGCCGGGGAGCGCGATCGGCAAAGACGAGGGCGCGAAGCCGTTCTCGGTCAGCCATTCGAGCATTTGTTCGTCGCTGAAGCCGAGACGAGCATGGGCATGGCGCTCGCGCAGCTCCTCGCGCTCGTGAGTGGCAAGGTCGACGACCGCAATCCGTCCACCCGGCCGGCAGACCCGCGCAGCCTCGGCAAGCGCCTGGGCCGGCTCCTGCGCGTAATGAAGCACCTGATGCAGCACTACGGTGTCGAACTCGGCCTCGCCGAACGGCAGGGATACGAAATCCCCCTGAACCAGTTCCACCTGCTGCGGCGGGAATCTCTGTAGCCGTGCCCGGGCGAGGCGCAGCATTTCCGTGCTCTTGTCGAGCGCGACCACCTGTGCCGATCGATCGGCAAGCAACTCGGCAATGCGTCCGGTGCCCGTGCCGATATCGAGAAGCCGCCCAAGCCTCTCGGCCTCGAGACTCTCCAGCAGCGCGGCTTCCACGGTCTTTGCCGGGCTCAGCCATGAGCGCAGCTGGTCCCACTCGCCGGCGTGCCGGGTAAAATATTCGGCAGCCCCTTCCTCGCGCGCGGTGCGGATAGCGGCAAGATGCCGGCGATCCTCTGCGCAGCGCGCACCAAAGGCGGCGTCTTCTTCCTCGGCAGTCTCGAGCATGCGGGCAATAGCGGCTCCGAGGCCCCGGCTGCCAGTGGCGGAGGCGGCCTGGCGCAGGAATATCCAGCTGCCCTCGCGCCGGCGCTCGGCAAGTCCGCTGTCGCACAGGATACCGACGTGGCGCGAGACCCGCGGCTGGCTCTGGCCCAGCACTTGCGCCAACTCGCCGACTGCAAGTTCCATATGCGCAAGGAGCCGCATCATTCTGAGGCGTGTGGGGTCGGCCAATGCGCGGGTCACCGTTTCGATCAGCATATCACCTCCCCGGATAGACGGGGAAAGCGGCGCACAACTCGCCGACCCTGCGGCGGACACTTTCCTCTGCCTGAGCGTCGCCCTCTGCACCATTGTGGCGGATGCCCTCGACCACCTCGGCGATCAGTCCGCCGATTTTACGGAACTCGGCCGGTCCAAAGCCGCGCGTTGTCCCGGCAGGGGTGCCCAGGCGAAGGCCTGAAGTCTGGGTGCGTGGTAGCGGATCGAAAGGAATCGCGTTCTTGTTACAGGTGAGGTAGGCCCGGTCGAGGCCCTTCTCGGCCGCCTTGCCGGTGACGTCTTTGGGCGTCAGGTCCACGAGCATCAGATGATTGTCAGTCCCGCCCGAGACGATGCGCAGGCCCGCTTCCTCGAGACTGGCGGCAAGCGCCTTGGCATTCTCGACCACACTTGCGGCATATTCCCGGAACTCGGGACGCAGCGCTTCGCCGAAAGCGACTGCCTTGGCGGCGATCACATGGACCAGCGGACCGCCCTGCATGCCTGGGAACACCGCGCTGTTGAACTTCTTGGCGAGATCCTCGTCATTGGTGAGGATGATGCCCGAGCGCGGTCCGCGCAGGCTCTTATGCGTGGTGGTGGTCACCACATGCGCGTGTTCGACAGGCGAAGGATGCGCGCCGCCCGCGACCAGCCCCGAGAAATGCGACATATCGGCCAGCAGGTATGCGCCGACTTCGTCGGCGATCTGGCGGAACGCCGCAAAGTCCCAGTGGCGCGGATAGGCGGTGGCGCCGGCGATGATCAGCTTCGGCTTGTGCTCAAGGGCGATGCGGCGGACCTCGTCCATGTCGATCAGCTGGTCCTCGCGCCGCACGCCGTAAGGCACCGCGTTGAACCACTTGCCGCTCATATTGACGGGCGAGCCGTGCGTGAGATGCCCGCCGGCGGCAAGATCGAGACCCATGAAAGTGTCGCCCGGCTGCAGCAAAGCGAGGAACACCGCCTGGTTCATCTGCGAACCGCTGTTTGGCTGCACATTGGCGAAGTTGCAGCCGAACAGCTTCCTGGCCCGCTCGATGGCGAGGTTTTCGACCACATCGGCATATTCGCAGCCGCCATAATAGCGCCGCCCCGGATAGCCCTCTGCATATTTGTTGGTGAACACCGAGCCGGTCGCCTCCAGCACCGCGGGCGAAGCGATGTTCTCGCTCGCGATCAGCTCGATCCTCTCGCGCTGGCGGCCGAGCTCATTCCGGATCGCCGAAAAGACCTCGGGGTCCGCATCCGCGAGGCTGTCTTGCCAGAAATGGTCCGTAGCCTGCGGAATCCGGCTCTCAGCTGTGGGGGACGTCATGTTTCTATGCCCTTCATGTGCGTTCAATCGAGGTTCGGCCGGAGCCAGCGTTCAGTGGACTCCATATCCGCTCCGCGCCTTGCTGCGTAGTCTTCAAGCTGATCGCGGCCAATCCGGGCGACGCCGAAATACTGGCTCTGCGGATGTGCGAAGTAGAAGCCGCTTACGGCTGAGGCGGGCAGCATCGCGAAGTTTTCGGTAAGCGAGATTCCGGCACCGGCCTCGCCGCCGAGCAATTCGAACAGGATCGGCTTGAGGCTGTGATCGGGGCAGGCGGGATAACCCGGCGCCGGGCGGATGCCGCGATACTGCTCGCGGATCAGCGCCTCGTTGGTCAGCTGCTCGCCCTCGGCATACCCCCACACTGTGGTGCGGACGTGCTGGTGGAGGCGCTCGGCGAAGGCTTCGGCGAAGCGGTCGGCGAGCGCTTTCAGCAGAATGTCGGAATAGTCGTCGTTCGCCACCTTGAAGCGGGCGCAGTGAGGTTCGATCCCATGGATGGCGACAGCAAAGCCGCCGATCCAGTCGCCGGCCGGGTCGATGAAATCGGCAAGGCAGAAATTCGCCCGGTCGCGCGATTTCTTCACCTGCTGGCGCAGGAACGGTAGCCTGGTGCCGTCATCGAGAACCACATCGTCAGCCTCTCTCCGGCACGGCCACAGGCCGCATGTGCCCTTCGGAACCAGCCATTCTTCCGCCACGATCCGGTCCAGCATGGCCTGCGCATCGGCATAGAGCGAGCGCGCACTCTCGCCGACCACCTCGTCCTCGAGGATCGCCGGAAAGGTGCCCGCCAGTTCCCACGCGCGGAAGAACGGCGTCCAGTCGAAACACTCGCACAGATCGGCCAGTGACCATCCTTCGAAAACATGAACTCCCGGCTCCCTGGGCGGGGGCGCCTTGTCCGCCATGTCGGCAGCGAATCCGTTCGCGCGCGCCTCAGCCAGCGAAAGCAGCTCCGATTTGCTCTTTCCCGCCCGCGTTTCTCGCACCGCCTCATAGTCGCCGGCGGTCTGCTCGACCAAGCCGTCGCGCAGCGTGTCGGAGAGAAGCTTGCTTGCAACGCCCACCGCGCGGCTCGCGTCGAGTACATGGATCACCGGACCAGAATAGGCCGGATCGATCCTCAGCGCGGTGTGGACCTTGCTCGTGGTCGCCCCGCCAATCAGCAGCGGCAAGTTCATACCGGTCCGCTGCATCTCCTCCGCTACCGTCACCATCTCGTCGAGCGAAGGTGTGATCAGTCCCGAAAGCCCGATCATGTCGGCCTGCCGCTCGTGCGCGGTTTCGAGAATCTTCGACCACGGCACCATCACGCCAAGATCGATGACCTCGTAGCCGTTGCACTGGAGGACCACGCCGACGATGTTCTTGCCGATATCGTGCACGTCGCCTTTCACGGTCGCCATCACGATGCGGCCCTTGGGCTTGGCTCCGGCTTTCTTCTCGGCCTCGATGAACGGCACCAGGTGAGCGACGGCCTTCTTCATCACCCGCGCTGACTTTACCACTTGCGGCAGGAACATCCTGCCGCTGCCGAACAGGTCGCCGACGACATTCATCCCGTCCATCAGCGGCCCTTCGATCACCTCGATGGGGCGGCCGCCACGTTCGGCCGTCGCGCCGCGCATCTCTTCGGTGTCGCCGACGATATGCGCGTCGATGCCCTTGACCAGTGCGTATTCGAGCCGCTTTTCGACCGGCCATCCGCGCCACTCCTGGGCCGCCTGCTCCTGGGCCGCCGACTTTCCCTTGTAACTTTCGGCGAGCGCGATGAGCCGCTCGGTTGCGTCCGGCCGCCGGCAAAGGATCACGTCCTCGCATGCCTCGCGCAGGCGCGACTCGATCGTGTCGTAGACGTCGAGCTGGCCGGCATTGACGATAGCCATGTCGAGCCCGGCGGGGATCGCATGGTAGAGGAAGATCGAATGCATTGCCCGGCGCACCGTCTCGTTGCCGCGGAAGCTGAACGAGAGATTCGACAGACCGCCCGAGCAATGGACGTGCGGGCAGCGCGCCTTGATCTCGCTCACCGCCTCGATGAAATCGAGCGCATAGCGGTCGTGCTCTTCCATCCCCGTGGCGATCGCGAAGATGTTCGGGTCGAAGATGATGTCCTCGGGCGGAAAGCCGATATCGGTGAGCAGACGGTAGGCGCGCTCGCAGATTGCGACCTTGCGCTCGCGAGTATCGGCCTGGCCGGTCTCATCGAAGGCCATGACCACGACGGCGGCGCCGTAGTCGCGGCACAAACGGGCATGATCGAGGAACGCAGCCTCGCCTCCCTTCATGCTGATCGAGTTGACGATCGGCTTGCCCGAGACGCATTTGAGGCCCGCCTCGATCACCGGCCATTTGGAGCTGTCGATCATCACCGGCACGCGCGCGATGTCGGGCTCGGCCGAGATCAGCTTCAGGAACGTGGTCATCGCCTCGATCGCGTCGAGCAGGCCTTCGTCCATATTGACGTCGACGATCTGCGCACCGTTCTCCACCTGCTGGCGGGCAACTTCGACCGCGGCGGTGTAGTCGCCGGCGAGGATCAGCTTCTTGAAGGCGGCCGAGCCGGTGACGTTCGTCCGCTCGCCGATATTGACGAACCGCGCGGTCGCAGGCTGCTCCTGCTCCTCGAGTTTGAAGGCAGTCGCCATCTCAGGCCGCCATCGTGAACGGTTCGAGGCCGGCAAGGCGCGTCACGCGCTCGGGACTGGGCACCGCGCGCGGAGCCACGCCTTCGACTGCACGGGCGATCGCAGCTATGTGCGCCGGGGTCGAACCGCAGCAACCGCCGAGGATGTTCACGCGCCCGGCTTCCGCCCATTCGCGCAGGTACCCGGCGGTGGTCTGCGGCTGCTCGTCATATTCGCCGAGTTCGTTGGGCAGGCCCGCGTTTGGATAGGCCATCAACAGCGTATCGGCGATGCCCGACAGAAGCTGGATGTGCGGGCGCAGCTGCTCGGCACCGAAAGAGCAATTCAGCCCCACGGTCAGCGGATCGGCGTGGCGGACCGCGCACCAGAATGCCTCGACGGTGTGGCCGGACAGGTTGCGGCCGGAAAGGTCCGTCAGCGTCATCGAAAGCATGAGCGGAATCTCGCGGCCAAGCTCCCGCTCGAGCTGACGTATTGCGAAGATCGCCGCCTTCGCGTTGAGCGTGTCGAAGATGGTCTCGACGAGGATGAAGTCCGTCCCGCCCTCGACCAGCGCGGCGGCCTGCTCGCTATAGACTTCGGCAAGTCCGTCGAAATCGATTTCGCGAAAACCCGGATCTTCGACATCGGGCGAGAGCGATAGGGTCTTGTTGGTCGGGCCGATTGCCCCTGCGACGAACCGCGGTCGCTTGTCACGTTCCGCAAACTCGTCGGCAGCGTCGCGGGCAATCCGGGCAGCGGCAAGGTTGATGTCGGCAACCAGGTGCTGCGCCGCGTAATCGGCCTGGCTGATACGATTGGCGGAGAAGGTGTTTGTCGAGACGATGTCCGAGCCCGCTTCGAGATAGGCCCGGGTGATCGCAGCGATGACGTCCGGACGGCTCAGCGCGAGGATATCGTTGTTGCCCTTCTGGTCCGCGCACAGCCCCAGCTCACCGGCGAAGTCTGTTTCGCCCAGGCGGCGCGCCTGGATCTCGGTGCCGAAGGCGCCATCGAACAGCAGGATGCGCTTGGCCGCTTCGGCCGCCAGGACTTCGCGCGGTGTCATGCGGCCTGCTCCAGCTGCGCGGGCAGCCGGCGTCCGAGAAGATGGCAGATCGCCTGAGTCAGCTCGGCGCGATTGAGCGTGTAGAAATGGAAGTTGCGCGCACCCTCGGCGTAAAGCCGGCGACAGAGTTCGGCGGCAACGGTCGCTGCGACGAGCTGGCGCGGTTCGGGATAGTGGTCGAGTCCGACGAAGAGCTGCGCCATCCATTCGGGCACATCGGCACCGCAGGCTTCGGCGAACTTTCGGGTTTGGGCGAAATTTGTGACCGGGAGAATGCCGGGTACGATTGGCGCGTCGATCCCGGCTGCGACCGCCCGGTCACGGAAGCGGAGGAAGGTTTCCGGGCTGAAGAAGAACTGGGTCAGGGCGCGGACTGCACCCGCGTCCAGCTTGCGCTTGAGATTGTCGAGATCGGCCTCCGCGCTCGCCGCGTCCGGATGCGTATCCGGATAGGCGGCAACCGAGATCTCGAATGGCGCGATTGAGCGCAGCCCCTCCACGAGTTCGACTGCGTTGCGGTAGCCTTCCGGATGCGGCGTGAAGCGGCCGCCCGGGGGTCCGCCGTCGCCGCGCAAGGCCACGATGTGACGGACGCCCGCCGACCAGAACTCCTCGGCGACAGCGACGACTTCCGCCTTGCTGGCGCCTGCGCAGGTCAGGTGGGCTGCCACCTCAAGCGGCGTTTCGCGGGCGATCCGGCGCACTGCAGCGAGGGTGCCCTCCCGGGTTGTCCCGCCTGCGCCATAGGTCATTGAAACGAAGGCGGGCGAACAGGAGACAAGCTTTTCGACGGCCTCCCAAAGCTGGTTTGCAGCGGCGTTCGACTTGGGCGGAAAGAACTCGAACGAAACGGCGACGTCTCCGGGCAGAACGGCAAAGAGCGGATTAACCTTCTCCCCGAAATGCGAGCGTCCATAGCCGTTCATCTGATTTCTCCATTTACCGATCTGCGCCTTCTCAGCCTGAGCAGCTGATTCTTAATATTTACATATAAGGATATTGTTATGTTGACAATCCTAATGCTGGATTGGCCCAAATGCGGGCGCTCAGGGCAATGCGGCTTCCGGTTGTCTGCGGACGACCAGGAAGGTCCGCCTTCCCTACGCGGCGGCGCAGGTGTTGGGTGGGCGCCTCCGACGGCGTTGGCGTGCCAGACTTTCAGGAACCGCCGCTCGGCTAGGTTGCCGAAACGGCA
>DASWIR010000119.1:0-2359 GCA_036397575.1 Alteraurantiacibacter sp.
GATGAAGACCTCCGCCCAGCGCGCGTTCGCAATCGCCGCAGCTTTCGCAAGTTCGATCGGATTGACCGCCTCCGCGCTGGCCCATCACGGCTGGGGCTGGACCGAGGCGGAAGAAAGCCGCCTGACGGGCACGATCGAGGAAATCAGCTTCACCAACCCGCACATGCATGTGAAGCTGCGCAACGATGCCGGCCTGTGGGCGGTCGATCTTTCGCCGCCGATCATCGCGCAGCGTTCGGGCTTCGGACCGGACGCGGCAAAGGCCGGCGACCGTGCGATCGTGACCGGCCACCGCGCGCGCGACCGGGAAGTGCTCGGCTTCAAGGGCGAGACGATCACCGTGGGCGGCAAGACCTACGACGTCTATCCCCAGCGCCCGAAATCGCTGAAGCCTGCGGGCTGAGACCGGGCAATCTCCGCCTAAGGGAAAGACGCGCCCGGCCCTGATCCCGCTTTCTTAGGCAAGCGAATTTTCAGGCCGATCGGAAGAAAACTCGGATCGTCGAGCCGGTCGCGGTTGATGTCGAACAGTTCGCGCCAGCGCTGTGGATCGCCCAGCCGATCCTTCGCCAGGTGCGACAACGTGTCGCGCCGGTCGATCTGGTATTCCTCGAACAGGGCCATGGTGTCCGTTCCCTTGAACTGGACCGGCTCGCGATAGTCCCAGTTCGCGAGCTGACTTTCGGCCTGGCGCAAGGAAAGCGGCCTGTAGGGCTTCGCATCGCCGGGCATTCCCGTCCAGCGTTGGAAGGTGGTGAGAGATATCTCCAGTCCAGCAATCGGCCCCTGGCGGCTGACACGGAACAGCCGGTGAAAGGCCGCCTGGGCGCGTTTCAGGAGGCCCGGCTTATCGTTGTAAATGTCGTCGAATGGGTCGGGGCACAAGTTGAATGCGACCCCTCTGGACTCACTGCGTATGTCGAGCCCGGCCCGGCGCGCGCCATTCAGCACCCATTGCATCGCCGCATCGGACAGCCCGCGCCGCGCGCCGCCGCCGCCAATGGCGCCGTGGACGCCGGGGAACCATTGTTCCTGATAAGGTAGGCTCCACCGGTCGAAATCGGCACCTGCCTCATCGGCGGCCTTGATATTGAGTTCCTCGATCTTGTCGCGCCCGAACAGCGTCGGCCTGAAGCTAAGCCGGCTTTCGTCAAGGGCGACCGCATGCCTGGCCGCCTTGATCTTGCTGGTAAGTATCGCATCGTGAAAGCCGTATTTGCGGTTTATCCAGCCGGAGAACGGAACAAATTCTGGAACGCCGAGCGCCCGAACTGTGTCCCAGACGCCAACATAGCGCACGTCCAGCAAAGGTGATGATGCCGGATCGAATTCCGGATCGATCTGCGCGCGATAGGCTCGCTCGTCTTCGCTAACGCAGATGCCCGTGCAGTGCTGCGCACGAAATTGAAGCCCTTCGAGCGATTCCATTCCGGTCTCACCCGCCGGCGCTTCTTTGTAGATCCGGATCGCCTCCTCGATTTGGGTTGCGCTGACAGCATCGAGGATGCCCGCATGACGGACAAAGCCGATAAAGGAGCGCGCCGTATAGGCGCCGCGCGAAAAGCCGAAGGCGAAGATCTCGTCGCCCGGCTCGTAGTTGAAGATGAGAAAACGGTAGGCTTCACGCAGGATCTTGAGCATGCCGTGGCCGAGCGCGCCCTGCACCATCTGGACCGGCCAGCTGCGCCCGGTGCCTATCCCTTCATCATAATAAACGACCTGCGGCGTGCCATCGCGCGCCATGGGCTTCACCATCTGGGACACCAGCACTACATTTGTCGGGCTATTGGCCGACAGGCGGTTCCAGGTACCGTCGAAACAGAAGATGAGCCGTTTGGACCGATCCTTCGTCATAGTCGGCGAGGCATATCACGGTCGGTCGGGAAAGGCACCTCACGGAGGGGTGAGAAATGACCACTCGCCCTGCCCGCTCAACCCGCCTGTTTTGCCGCCACCCAGTCGTCGATCTTCTTTTCCAGCACCGGCAGCGGCAGCGCGCCGGTGTCCAGCACCTGGGTGTGGAATTCGCGGATGTCGAATGCCTCGCCCAGCGCCGCCTCCGCTTCGCCCCGCAGCCGCTGGATGGTGAGGGCGCCCACCTTGTAGGCCAGTGCCTGGCTGGGAATTGCGATGTAGCGCTCGACCTCCGCGGTGGCATCGGTACGACCCATCGAGGAATTGGCCAGCATGTATTCGATCGCCTGGTCGCGGGTCCACCCCTTGGCATGGATACCCGTATCGACCACCAGCCGCATGGCGCGCAGCATCTCGTCGTCGAGCGTGCCGAAACGCGCCACCGGGTCCTCATACAGGCCCATTTCGTAGCCGAGCGTTTCGGAATAGAGGCCCCAGCCCTCGA
>DASWIR010000120.1:0-3165 GCA_036397575.1 Alteraurantiacibacter sp.
TACCTGGATCCCCGCCTGCGCGGGGATGACGGCATAGAGAACGGGACCAAAACGTCTTGCCCATCGACCTGAACAAGATCCGCGCCATCGACGTCCATGTCCATGCTGAGATCTCATGCCACGACCCGGAAGACCCGGTGATGGGCCAGTTCTTCGATGCCGCCAGCGCCTATTTCAAGGCTCCGCGCGAGCGGCCCAAAATGCCCGAGATCATCCAGCTCTACCGCGAGAGCAATATCGCTCTGGTGCTGTTCACCGTCGATTGCGAAAGCGGCATGGGCGCTAAGCGCGTTTCCAATTACGAAGTCGCCGAACAGGCGCAGAAGAACGACGATATTTGCATCGCCTTCGCCAGCATCGATCCGCACAAGGGCAAGTATGGCGCGCGCGAGGCGCGCGACCTGATCGAGAACCACGGGGTCAGGGGCTTCAAGTTCCACGGCATCGCGCAAAATGCGCATCCGGCGAACCGCATGGCCTACCCGATCTATGAGGTCATCAACGAATACAAGCTGCCGGCGATCTTCCACACCGGCCATTCCGGCATGGGCACCGGAATGCGCGGCGGCGGCGGAATGCGGCTCAAATACGGCCAGCCCATGCTGATCGACGATGTCGCGGTGGACTTCCCCGACATGAAGATCATCCTTGCACACCCCAGCTGGCCATGGGTCGACGAGAGCCTCTCCATGGCGCTGCACAAGGACAATGTGTTCATCGATCTCAGCGGCTGGAGCCCTAAATATTTCATGCCGCAGATCATCCGCTATGCGAACACCCAGCTGAAGCACAAGATGCTGTTCGGCAGCGACTTCCCGCTGATCCACCCGGACAAGTGGATCGCCGCGGCACAGGAAGTCGGCTTCAAGGACGAGGTCATGCCGCTGATCATGAAAGACAACGCCGCCCGGGTGCTGGGGCTGAGTTGACTGGATACGTTTCCACCTTCGTCATTCCCGCGAAAGCGGGAACCCAGTCGGCTCTCACGACTGACTGCAACTGGGTCCCCGCTTTCGCGGGGATGACGAGGTAAGAGGAAATGGCCGACCCCACCGACCTCCGCAACTTCCTGCGCCTGTCGAACGGTGTCACCACGTCGGGCCGACTCGAGGCGGGCGACCCGGCACGGCTCGCCGCTATGGGCACTAAGCGGGTGATCAACCTCGCCATGCGAGACCATCCCGAGGCGCTGCCCCAGGCCGAAACGGCGATGGCGAATGCAGGCCTAGCCTACACGCATATCCCGGTTCCGTTCGACGCACCGGATGAAAGCCATTACCGCGCCTTTGTCGCTGCGCTGGAGGCTGACCAAGCGCCGGTGCACGTGCATTGCATCATGAACTGGCGGGTCTCGGCCTTCTTCTACCGCTACCACCGCGAACAGGGGATGGAGGAGGCCAAGGCGCGCGCGCTGATGGAACGCATCTGGTCCCCGGAAACGAGCGACTATCCGAATGCGGACAAATGGGCCGCTTTCGTTCGAGGAGAGGAATAGTGGATTTCAGCGGACAGCATATCGTCGTCACCGGGGCATCGACCGGGATCGGCCGCGCCACGGCCGAGAAAATAGCGAAGCTGGGCGGCAAGGTCACCGTGATCGCCCGCAGCAGGGACAAGCTGGAAGCGATGCGGGAAGTGCTGGGCGATGCGGTCCATGTCGCACCGGCGGATGTCGCCGATGCCGCCGCCCTGAAAGCAGCGCTGGACATCGCCGCGGATTTCGCACCGATCGACGGCCTGTTCTGCAACGCCGGGATCGGCGGGACATTCGCCCCGATCGAAGCCTACACAGATGAGAATTTTGACGGGCTGATGGCGGTCAATATGGTCGCGCATTTTCGTACCGTGCGGCAGGTTTTCCCGGCGATGAAGCAGCGCGGCAAGGGATCGATAGTGATCACCGGCTCGCTCGCCTCGGAACGCGGGATGGCGATGAACGTGGCCTATGTAATGAGCAAGCACGCAATGCTGGGGCTCGCACGAGCCGCCGCTCTCGAGGGGGCGGCGCACGGTATCCGCGTGAACTGCCTGGTGCCCGGTTTCATCGACACGCCGCTGATGGACGGCATTCCGCCCGACCAGCTCGATCACCTTGCCGGCAATATCCCGCAGAACCGCATGGGCAGTTCGGAAGAGACGGCCAATGTCGCCGCCTTCCTGCTGTCGGACGAAGCCAGTCATGTGACCGGCCAAAGTTGGGCCGTCGATGGCGGCGTCCTCGGCACGCTCGCCGTGCGCTGAAGGAGAGAAACCGATGGCGCTCAAATATTACCATGCCGAACCGCTGGCGAACTCGCTCAAGTCGATGATCCCGCTGAAGGAAAAGGGACTCGGCTACGAGAGCGTCTATGTCGACCTGCACAAGTTCGAGCAGCATTCGGACTGGTTCGTGGCGATCAATCCGGAAGGCCAGGTTCCGGTGCTCGACCACGATGGAACGATCGTCACCCAGACCACGGTGATCAACGAATATCTCGAAGACGCCTTTCCCGACGCCAATCCGGCAGACGCTCCCTTGCGCCCTCGCGACCCGACCGGTGCGGCGCGGATGCGGTACTGGAACAAGTTCGTCGACGAACAGGTAATGAATTACGTCTCGATGCATGGCTGGCACCGGCTGATCCGGGTAATAACCAAGAGCATCGAGGACGACCGCTTCGAGGAATTGCTGAGCCATGTCCCGCTGCCCGACCAGCGCGAGAAATGGCGCACGGCGCGCTCTGGCTTCGCGCAGAAGGATCTCGACCATGCGACCGGGAAGATCGAATATGCGCTCGCCAAAATCGAGAAGCAGCTTGCCGAGACGGCTTATCTGGCGGGCGACGCCTACACGCTGGCCGACATCAATTTCTATTCGCATTGCGGAGTGATGGTGAACCGGATGTTCCCCGACCTCGATGTCGACAACCGCTTTCCCAATCTCGTGCGCTGGCGCGAGACGATTTCCGGCCGACCGGCGGTGCAAGCCGCTTTGAACAGCGAGGACCGGACCCAGCCGGGCCTCAGGACGTGGAGCGGCGATGGCCGCGACGCCTGAACAGGCGGACGCTCAATTGAAGGAGAGATAACAATGCGCGCATGGATGCTTCCCGCCGGATCCGACGGGTTCCACAATCTTGAGCTGAAAGAGTTGCCCGATCCGGTGGCCGGCCCCGGCGAGGTGCT
>DASWIR010000121.1:0-5222 GCA_036397575.1 Alteraurantiacibacter sp.
GTGCGGCGAGCTAGGTTTGACCGTTTCGCGCCAGGCATTGGGCGGCTGTCCGCATTTGCGCGAAAAGAAACGTGAAAAGTAGGCCGGATCCTCGAAGCCAACAGCCTCGCCGATCTCGGCCACGGTAAGGGCGGAATAGGCAAGCAGGCGCTGGGCCTCCAATATCGTGCGGTGGTCGCGGATCCGAGTCGGCGACTGGCCGATGACAGCGCATGCTTCGCGCAGCGTCGTCGGACTGATGCCGAGAGCACGGGCATAGGCGCCGACGGATTCGCGCAGGCGGAAGCGCTGCTCGAGCAGCTCGTGATAGCGTGCCACCAGGTCCGGTTTTCGTGGTTCGCGCGAAGATGCCGCACCGCTCCGTTCGAGGGCCCGCGACGCCGAGACGAAAATCCCCAGCAACGCCGCTTCGACTGCGGCCGCCTGGCCCAACCCGATCCATGAAAGCTCGCCGATCAGCGCCTGCATCGTCGCGGCGATCTGACGGCAGTCGGCGGTGCCCAGCGGAAGACAGCGGGGCCGGTCGAAAAGCTGGCCCAGATCGGGGTGGTGCTGGACCAACTGGCTGAGATGGACGTCGGCAATGGTCAGCACCAGCCCGCGCGATTCACGATGCCAGTCGAAGCCGTGGGCGATGCGTGCGGGCACCACCAGCAGGCGCGGGGCTTCGAACGGGATCGTCTCTGCCTCGTAGCGGATATCGCCGCCGCCATCCGCGATCAGGATGATGTGATTGAGATCGCCATGCATATGCGGCCGAATTGTCCAATCGCCGGGCATCGAACGGTGCTCCAGGCTTTCGACATGGACGAAGTCGGGACGAACCGTCTCCTCAGGCTCTCCATACAGGAAATAGTGCGGTAACCCGGCTTCGGACATGGTTTCGATCCCTGCACCGTCCGTTGAAAAATGCAAGTAAATCGTTGGTTCCGCCATTCTCTGCCGGCACCTGCCGCGTTAGCCTTTCGACCCGAATTCAGGGCGAGAGGACGGCCTTCAGTGAAGACACAGGTTTGTATTATCGGCGCGGGCCCGGCCGGCCTGCTTTTGGGCCATTTGCTGCGCGCGGAAGGCATCGAATGCGTCGTGCTGGAAAGGCGCACGGGCGATTACGTCCTCTCGCGGATCCGGGCAGGCGTGCTGGAGACGATTACCGCTTCGCTGATGGAACGGCTCGGGCTCGATGCGCGATTGAAGACCGAAGGGCTGATCCATAAGGGGTTCAACCTTGCCGATGGCGAGCGGTTGATCCGCATCGATCTCGAGGCCCTGACGGGCAGCCATGTGGTGGTCTATGGTCAGACCGAGATCACGAAGGATCTGATGGACGCCTCCGCAGAACGCGGACTGGAAGTGGTCTATGAGGCGGAGGATGTCGCGCTCCATGACGTGGAAGGCGATGCACCTTACGTCACCTACTCGAAGGGCGGCACCGAACATCGAATCGATTGCCGGTTTATCGCCGGATGCGACGGGTTTCACGGGCCCAGCCGCCGGGCGGTTCCGGACGCTGTTGGTAGATCATACGAGAAGGTCTATCCATTCGGCTGGCTGGGCATTCTGGCCGATGTGCCGCCCTGCCACCACGAGTTGATCTATGCCAATCACGAGCGCGGCTTTGCGCTCGCTTCGATGCGCAGCGAGACACGCAGCCGCTATTACGTCGATGTGCCGCTCACCGACAGAATCGAGGACTGGAGCGACGAGCGGCTATGGGACGAGTTGGCAATCCGCCTTGGCCCGGATGCGGCGGCCAATATGAAACGCGGGCCGGCACTGGAGAAAAGCATTGCTCCTCTGCGCAGCTTCGTCTTCGCACCGATGCGCCATGGCTCGCTGTTGCTGTGCGGCGATGCTGCACATATCGTTCCGCCGACCGGGGCCAAGGGCCTGAACCTCGCGGCGAGCGATGTTCACTATGCCGTCGAAGCGCTGACCGGCTTTTTCAGGCGGTCCGACAATGACGCGGTCTCCGCCTATTCGGATCGGGCGTTGGCGCGCGTGTGGAAATCGGAGCGCTTCAGCTGGTCGCTGACCATGCTGATGCACCGCTTTCCCGACGACGGGCCCTTCGAGCGCGCAATGCAGGTCGCCGAACTCGACTACACCGCCTCGTCGGAAGCGGCACAGCGGGTAATCGCCGAAAACTATATCGGCCTGCCGATCTGACGCCGACCTGCCCGCCCTTTCGCTTCCCTTACTTTATGCGCCCCCGGAACTGGACCGACACGCTCGAATCGGCCGGCAACTGGCCGCTGGGAACGACCTGGAACGCGTCCACCTGTTCATCATAGCCGGCAGCGGGCGTATAGCCGAAGCTCGCATTGCCTGTCTGGCTGTAGGAAATACCTCCGGCCGAAAGCGTGACACCAGACGCGCCGGTTATCTTGAAAGGCAGGCTGGTCGTGCCATCGAAGGCGGTGTTGCGGAAGGTGATCCCCGCCGGAAGGTCATCCTCCAGGATAAGCGAGTTGGCGTCGACCGGGCTGCCGCCATTATTGGTCACCGTGATCGTATAGATCACGTCGTTGAGCGGAAGGTTGAACGCTCCCAGGGGACCGGCGACTGGTATGGATGCCTTGGTGACGCTGACATCGGGCATCGGGCAGAAGCTTACGCGCTCGATGCCGATCCCCTGCTGACCCGTTGAGCTCTCCCCGAACGATAAGGGATAGTTTCCGTAGCTGAACACCACTGAGGTGACCGGCTCGGCAAAGCTCGCCGTAATGGTACCGGTGTCGGAATCGTTGTTGTCCGCGCCGGAAACACCGCGTGCTTGCTGAGGAGAGAATCCGTTCGTTCCATTGCCGATCAGGATCGACGAATTGCCCGAAGTCGTCGGCAATCCGCCGGTGTTTCCGGTGCCATGCGGTGTTGTCAGCACCGGCGTATAGGTGGCCCCTCCGCGCAGACCGATAACGCGGATCCAGTCGCGAAACTGGTTGTTCGTGTAGTCGATATCGTGAACCATGATCGTGAAATCGCGGATCGGTTGGGCGAATGTATATGTAACTCGCACGGTTCGCGTATTGCTGGTGATGTCCGCCGTCCGCCCGCTGAAGATTCCGCCCAGGACCAAGTTTCGGCCGCCCGCCGTACCGGTTACAAGCGTCGATATCGCAGGCATCGTCTGACCGGCAACAGACGTGCTCGACAGGCCGTTTTGCGCCATCGACATGGTGAATCCCACGTTCTGACCGAGACCGTTGGATGCGGTATAATTGTAACTGCCACTATAACTCAGCGTCTGCGACGACAGGCTATTATAGACGAAATTATACTGATTGGACGCGGAGCACACCGCCCAGGCAGGCGTCCCGACCGCTAGCGAAATCGCCGCCGCAGCGAAACCGAAACCGCGCATCATCGTCCCAACCCCAGGAATGCGAAACTCTCCGCATCGAATTTCATCTTGATGTTCGCGAAGAACCCTTTGTCGGTGAGGCGTGCCTCACTGAAATCCCGATCGCGGAAGCCGATAACGTTGTAACCCACTGTTAGCAATGTGTTCTCGATCGGCGACACGCCGATCTGCGGGCCGATGGCGAAGCTGGTCGTGCCGTCGGTCAGATTGGAGCGAACCGTCGCAGCGCCGCCAACTTCGAAATGTTCGCCAATGCCGAAGCGCACATCCGCACCGACCAGCGCGGTGAAGCTGTCTATGTCGAGGCCCTCATACTGGTCGAAATTGTAACGGGCGGCGAGGAACAGCGCGAATTCGCTCCGCTGCAGCATGGTCCCGCCAATGCCGCCGCTCCGCGGCGTCCAGTTGGTCGAAAGGCTGCCGATCAGACGGCGCGACTTCGCATCGCCGTCAACCGTCAGGGCGGTTGTTCCGACCGGTCCGGCGACGCCGGCGACCGCGTCCACCACGCTGTCGCTGCGGAACTCGAGTTTGCTGAGGAATGCAAATTCGGAACTGGCCGGGCGATGGGCTGCGGCCATCGCCGCGTCGATCACTTCGGTGGATGCACCACCGGGCGCCTCGGCCTGGGTCCAGGTCAGTCCGCTGCCGACCACGCTGCCTTCGCCGAGCTGGCGGATTGCCGCGAGGCTGAGACCCTTGCGGTCGGCAAATTCGCCGTCGCGCAGCTCTGCGCGCCCCGTCGCGCTCCAGCGGTCCTTTCGATAGGTGGCGCCGAGCGTGACAGCAGTGAAGTCCTCGGCGAGCGTATTGCCGTCCCCGAGAAAGCCGCCACTTGCAATCGGATGCTCCGGATTGACGATATCTCCCGGGTCGAAACCGCCGATGGTGCGGTTGCCGTCAAGCGTTGCGTCGATGCTGATGCTGTCTGTGATCGGGATCGATTGGGCGAAGCCGAACGCCGCGAAAGTCCGTGCAGAATCGGCGGCGAAACTCTCGCGCCCCAGCGTGCCGACGACCCGGCTGCCGCTCCAGGGCGAAAGCTCCAGCCCGCCGCGCAGCGTGCGCGCCTTGATCGCATCGCCTTCCGCGATCTCGTAAACGGCAATCGCCTTGATCCAGGATGCGAGCGTGTAGCGCAGGCCCAGGCTGTGGCGGGTGGGGAGGTCGATCGAATCCGTCCCGCCGAGCGCAACGCTGGTGGTCCCCGATACTTCGAGCCGATTGCCGAACAGCCGCTGGATCGCGCCAGCTTCCAGCACGGTCGAGGAATTGCTGTCGCCGTCGGCCAGCCGGTCGTCGAACCAGGCAAGGCCCACAAACCCGTCGGTCTTGTCGCTCTTGTAGTCCGTGCGCAGCTCCAGAGCGCGCCTGCTGGCGTCATCGATCAGGCTGTCGTCATACCAGGCGCTACCGGTAACCGACCAACGCTCGGAAAAGCGGTAACGAGCATCCGCGCCGAACTTGCGCCGCCCCCGTTCGGCGCCGTTCAGCTGGCCGACGCCGTAGTCCGCCTCCACCGAATGAGCATAGGCGAGCAGGTCGAGCGATCCGTCATGGTGTTCGGCCTCGACCGACCAGGCCTTGGAGGTTTCCTCCGCACTCCGGCTGGCGGCGACTTCGGCGCGAATTTCCGTGGCAGTGCCAAGCCGCACGCGGACGTCGGCTGCCACAAGGTCGGTCCGGTCGCCATCGCCTTTGTCGGTGATGGCGGTCGCCCCGATCCGGACCGCGCCATCGGACGTGCTCCAGTCTGCCCGGAGGCCGGCGTTCCATTCGCCGCCCTTGAGCTCATCGATTTCGTAATCGATGACGATGAATTGCGGATTGAGATCGGTATCGCGGCTGAGCACCGGCT
>DASWIR010000122.1:0-5004 GCA_036397575.1 Alteraurantiacibacter sp.
CTCCCGGCCAGTCACCGCGCTGGTCGCCCCACCGGAGGAGGGAGGGCGCTATTTCTACAATTCGGACATCACGGGCTTCAACTTCCGCACCGGCCGCGGCTCGTTGGGTGATTTTCTCGCAGACCTCCTCAGGGCCCGCGATGCCGAGAACCCGCCCGCCTTCGCGGTTCAATCGGAGATCATTCCAGAACTGATGCCCGAATTCGCCTGCGCCAATTCACTGGACCTGCTTCCCGATGTGCAGCCGCGCATCTGGATCGGAAACCGCATCCGTGTCGCGCCGCATTTTGACCTGATCGAAAACGTCGCCTGTAACGTCGCCGGGGAGCGGCGCTTCACGCTCTTTCCGCCAGAGCAGATCGGCAATCTCTATACCGGCCCGCTCGAGCTGACGCCAGCCGGTGCGCCGGTCAGCATGGTCGATATAGCCGATCCCGATCTCGGGGCGTTCCCGCGCTTCGCCGAGGCTTGGGAGCACGCGGTTCAGGCAACGCTGGAGCCGGGCGACGCGCTCTACATTCCTTTCGCCTGGTGGCACGGGGTGGAATCGCTCGCGCCGGTCAGCATTCTCGTCAATTACTGGTGGGCCGAGACGGTTGAGGGCACGGGCGCGCCCTGGGACGCGTTGCTGCATGCGCTCCTTGCCTACCGTCACCTGCCGGAGGACCAACGCAAGGTCTGGCGGGGCCTGCTCGGCCACTACGTCTTTGTCGAAAGCGACGATCCGGTGGCGCACCTTCCGGGCGCGGCGAAAGGTGTGCTAGGCCCGCCCGACCCGCAGAAATTCGCTGCGATGCGCGATATGCTGAAGCAGGCAATCCAGCGGCTCTAGGTTGGTGCTGACAGAACTTTGCCCAGCCATTCGCGATAGGGCGGCGCGGTGCGCAGGGCGGCATCGGCCCGTGCGGCGAAGGCACGGGCCTCGCTTTCCATCACACGCATATCGGCGGCGAGCGCCATAGCCCCTTCCCCCGCCTCGTATCCCAGCGCCGCCAGCAGGCTCGCCCATTCCTGCGTCAGCAACGGCGATTCCTCGAAGAAGGGCACCCGTGCGCGCCTGGTGAACTGGTCCAGCGCGAGTTGAAGCTCATCCGATAGCTCAATCTCCGGGAAAGCCCCCCGCATCGCTGGCGCATGGAGATGGGCGGTCAGCACGTCGCGGGTGCGGTCGGCCATTAGGCCCGCCCGGCGATTGAACTCGTCGCGCTCGAGCGGATGGACTTCGCGTCCCGGCAGCAATTCTAGCAGCAGGTCGAGCTGGCGGTGGGCGAGATCGGCGGCAAAACCGCATAGAGGATCAACCTGTGTCGCCGCATCGCCCAGCGCCACGACGTTACCGATCCACGGGCTCTCGGCCCGTCCCAGCGACAGCGGCACCGGTGTGGCTTCTCCACCGAGCGCGCGCGCCGCCGAGACCTCATCCGCGCCCGCCGCCACTCCGAGGATCGCCGCCAACCCGTCGCGCCCCGCCACTTCCCACCGCCAGCCGCAATCCGTGGCCGTCACCCGGTCCTCCAGCGCGGCTATTGGTTGGCCCGGCTGGCCGAACATCACCGCGCGCAGCGGCAGTTCGCGCGACCACTCCAGCCGCTTCGCCTCGGGCAGGTGCGAGAGGATCGCCGCCGCCGGCCCACTGCAATCGACGAACAGATCGGCTTCGATTTCGCCTGTTCCTTCGACCGAAACTGCTGCGGTACCGCCTCGCCCGTCCGGTCGCACCGCCGAAATCGCCCCTGCCATGCGCTGCACCCCCGCCTCGCGCGCCTTGTCCGCCAATAGCGCACGCAGCGCGCCGGCATGCCAGCGCAGCGCATATTCGATGCCTGCCAGCGGAGATTGCGCGCCGGGAGCGGGCGGCGAAAAGCGCCCGTTCGCGGCCAGGATTTCGGACAAGGACCCCGGCGGCGCGAGCTGCGAGGCGTTGCGCGGCCCCCCTCCCCAGTTCTTCGCGAAACCGGTATGCTTCCTTGGATCGACTTCCTCGCCATATGCGGCAACGCCCTGCTCCTCGCCATGCAGGTAACGGATCGCCAGCCGGTGACTCCCGCCGCACTTCAGGACCAGTTCTTCCTCGTTTACACCCAGCCGCGCCAGCAAACGCAGCGAGAAGGGGAGCGCGGTGGGCGAGCGCTCGCCAAAGGCCGCTGGGTCTGGCGGTGTCCCAATAACCAACACTTGCGCCCCTGGCAGCGCGCGTTTGAGCGCGAGCGCAGCCAGCGCGCCGAGCGGCCCGTCCCCGGCCACAACCACGCGGCGCATGGGCTCGCGCGCTTCGCTCATGGCGCTTCCGCCAGCCGCGCGGCGTTGGCGGTCAGATAGTCGCGGTGGCCGGACATGGCGGCCACTTCGGCTCCGATCGCGCCTTGCAATGCCGCCATGGCGGCAGAAACCTGCGCCGGGTCAGGCAGCCCCGCTCGCGGATCGTGCCGCATCGGCATCACGCCCTGCCCCAGATAGACCGCGATCCAGCTCGCATCATAGAAGAGCCCATCCGAATATTTCTCGATCCGCCCGGTCTCGCGCCACAGTTCCATCTTGCCCTTGAGAGTATCGGGGACATCCATCGTGCGGACATGGTTCCAGAATGGGGAATCGTCGCGAGTGGTCGCATGGTAATGCAGGATCAGGAAATCGCGCACCCGGTCATATTCCATATCTACCAGCCGGTTGAATTCGTCGCAGTCGCGCGGGTCGAACTGCCCGCCGGCCGGGAACAGCTCGATCAAATAGGTGATCGCCATCTGCGCGAGATAGATCGAAGTCGATTCCAGCGGTTCGAGGAAGCCGCTGGCGAGACCCACAGCGATCACATTGTTGCTCCAGCTTCGCCTCCGCCGCCCGGCGCGGAAACGCAGCACGCGCGGATCGGCCAGCTGTTCGCCTTCGGCTGCGGCCCGGATCGCCTCGCAGGCCTCGTCCTCGCCGATGAAGCTGCTCGAGAAGACGTAGCCATTGCCGATCCGGTGCTGCAGCGGGATGCGCCAGCGCCAACCCGCCGGCATCGCCGTTGCGCGCGTATAGGGCTCGATCTCCTGCGTTACATGGGAGCAGGGCATCGCTGCGGCGCGGTCGCAGGGGAGCCACCTGCACCAGTCCTCCCACTCCTCGTCCAATGCGCCGCCCAGCAATAGCGAGCGGAAGCCCGAGCAATCGATGAACAGGTCGCCTTCGACCTCGCGCCCGTCTTCCAGCACCAACGAGGTCACGTCCCCGCTGGCCGGGTCCTGCCGCACTTCCACCACTTTCCCTTCGGTGCGCTTTACTCCGATGCCGAGACCGAACTCGCGCATGAACGGTCCGAACAGCGTCGCGTCGAACTGGTAGGCATAGCCATATGTGCCGGAAAGAGCGCCGTCGTCGGTCGGCGGCTTGAATCGGTTGGCGAGCGCGGCGGCGACCGCAAGCGAATAAGAGCCGATCGGCTCGGCCATGCCGCGGTGCTGCAGTTCCAGCCAATAGTGATGGAAGGGCACTCCGGCCACTTCCTCGCCGAAGCTGCCGAACGGGTGGATGTAGCTTTCACCGATCCGCCCGAAGTCGCGGAAGTCGATCCCGAGCTTGTAGGTTGCATGGGTCGCTTTCATGAAAGCGGCCTCGTCGATCCCGAGGCTTTCGACGAAACCGCGAATATGCGGCAAGGTCGCCTCCCCCACCCCAACGATGCCGATATCCTCGCTCTCGACCAATTCGACGTCGACCAGGCCGGGCAGGAGCTTGGCGAGCGAGGCCGCGCTCATCCACCCGGCTGTGCCGCCACCAAGGACGACAACACGGACAGGCGAGCGAGTAGACGAAGACATGACCGCCATACTAGCAGAGTGCGATATTACGATCTCCCCTCCCGCTTGCGGGAGGGGAACGTCCGATTATCCCACCCGCGTGGTCGGTGTGACCGCATCTCCGGCAGCCTCGGGCGCCGTCCAGCCCTCCATTTCCTCAAGCTCCTTGCCCTTCGTCTCCTTGATGAATGCCTTGACCAGGAAGAAGCTGATCACCGCGCTCACCGCATAGAAAGCATAGGTCGTAGCGAGGCCAAGATTGGCCGCCATCCATGGGAAGCTTTGCACCACCACATAGTTCGCGGTCCACTGGGCGAGGCCGGCGACGGCCAGCGCCGATCCGCGGATCTGGTTGGGAAACATCTCGCCAAGCATGACCCACATGACCGGCCCCCAGCTGAAGTTGAAGAAGATCACATAGAGGTTGGCCGCGATCAGCGCGGTATAGCCCGCGGTCTCGCCCAGCATAAGATTTCCGGCCGAGTCCGTGGCGGCACCGCTGAATGCCCAGGTCAGTGCGGCCAAAGTCACCGCCATGCCGACCGAACCGATCATCAACAGCGGCTTGCGCCCGATCTTGTCAATCACCAGCAGTGCGGCGAACACCGCCGCAATCGACACCAGGCCCGAGTAGATGTTGCGTTCCAGCGCGGCTTCTTCCGATACGCCCGCCAGCCGCCACAGCGTCTCGCCGTAGTAGAAGATGATGTTGATGCCCACGAATTGCTGAAACGTAGCCAGCAGCAGGCCGGCCCACACAATCGGGCGGAACACCGTGCCCGGCGCGGTCACGTCGCGCAAACGCGGGCGGTGATCGTCGGAGAAGGTCTTGCGAATCTCGCCGACCTTGCGTTCGGCTTCCTCGGCGCCGAACAGACGTGTAAGCACTACCAGCGCCTGCTCATCCTTGCGGCGACTGACGAGATAGCGCGGGCTTTCGGGGATGAAGAGCAGCGCGACGAGGAACACCGCTGCCGGGATCGCCTGGGCGAGATACATCCATCTCCAGGCCGATACGCCCGCGATTTCACCCAGCGAATTGCCGGCTGTCTGCGCGAGAAAATAATTCACCACGAAGGCGGCGGTAAGGCCGGTGATGATCATCACCTGCTGCACCGTCGTCAGCCGCCCGCGGATATGTGCCGGGGCGACTTCGGAAATGTACAGCGGTGAGAGTACCGAAGCCGCGCCCACCGCCATACCGCCAGCGAAGCGCGCTACAACG
>DASWIR010000123.1:0-7227 GCA_036397575.1 Alteraurantiacibacter sp.
GGTCGCTGGGCGAGGCCGCGACCGCATTGTAAGCTGTACCACCGAAACCAGCGTGCGCGAGGCCATCCAGATATTGGCGCAAAAGCGCATCGGCGCGCTTCCGGTGCTGGAATTCGGACGCATTGCCGGGATCTTCTCCGAACGCGACGTGCTCTATCGCCTTGCCGAAGAGGGCGCGGTGTGCCTCGAACGGTCTGTGGGCGAGGTGATGACGGCGCCGGCAATCACCGCCGACCGGCACATGACCGGGAACGAGGCACTGGCGCTGATGACGCGGCGGCGGATCCGCCACCTGCCGGTGGTGGAAGACGGTGAAATGATCGGCTTCATTTCGATCGGCGATATCGTGAAAAGCCGGATCGACGAGATCGAGGCCGAAGCCGAACTGATGCGCGTCTATATTCAGACTGCCTGAGCGGCGAGGGCGCGCAAGCTTGCGGCAGGCCCGCGCGGCTCCTACATCATTGCCCATGAGCAATGCACCCCTCCTTACCGAAGCGGCCGCCAGCCGCGTTGCCGCGATTGCGGCGAAGCAGGGCGGCCCGGCAATATTGCGCCTGTCGGTCGAAGGCGGCGGCTGCTCTGGCTTTCAGTACAAGTTCGGCCTTGCCGAAACGGCGGATGGCGACGACACGGTCAGCGAAACCGCCGGTGTGCGGCTGGTGGTTGATCCGGTCAGTCTCGACCTTGTCGCAGGCTGCACGGTCGATTTCGTCGAATCGCTGGGCGGCGCGGCCTTCCAGGTCGAAAACCCGCAGGCGGCGGCCGGGTGCGGCTGCGGATCGAGTTTCGGGATTTAGTTTTCCGGCTCCAGGAGAGGGCTGGCGCCCGGCGCAGGCTTCTGCAATGCAGAAAGCCGGAACGACGCCATGAGAATCGCCAGCTTCAATATAAACGGGGTCCGCGCCCGCATGCCGCGGCTTCTCGAATGGCTCGAGGAGCGCCAGCCCGACGTCGCCTGCCTCCAGGAAATCAAGTGCCAGGATCCCGACTTCCCCGCCGGCGAATTCGAGAAGATCGGCTATGGCGCGGCCTGGCACGGGCAGAAGGGATTCAACGGCGTCGCTATCCTCGCGAAAGGCTGCCAGCCGGAAGACCTGCATATGGGCCTGCCCGGCGATCCTGATGACGAGCAGGCGCGCTATATCGAGGCCGATATTGGCGGCGTGCGCGTCGCCAATCTCTATCTGCCCAACGGCAATCCGCATCCAGGACCCAAATTCGACTACAAGCTCGGCTGGATGGTCCGCCTGCGGGAACGGCTGGGCGAGCTGTGGTCGCGCGAGCAGGCGACCGTCGTACTGGGCGATTTCAACGTCATTCCCGAAGACAAGGATGTCTGGGCGGTGAAGGCGATGGAAGGCGACGCGCTGATGCAGCCGGAATCGCGCGATGCCTATGCGCGGCTGCTGGGCGATGGCTGGACCGATGCGATCGACACGCTCAACCCGCGCGGCGGCGTATGGACATATTGGGATTATCAGGCAGGCGCCTGGCAGCGCGACCACGGTTTTCGCATCGACCACCTGCTGCTCTCACCCGAAGCGGCCGACCGGCTGGTGTCGGCGGGCGTCGACAAGGAATATCGCGGGCGCGAGAAAGCCAGCGACCACGCGCCGGTCTGGGTGACCCTGACCGACTGAGGCGCCCGAAGACATGATAGGTGTCCCAGGTGCGCGGCAAGCGCACCGCAAGGCCGAACGGCCGTCCGCAGTACCGCCAGCTATGCTGGCAATGGCGCGAGGAAAGACAAACTACCGATAGAAAACGTGCCTGTTGATCGTCGCCCGCGCCACTTTGCGGCGGCTCCAGCCCGGTTTCACATAGGTCGCGTGGAAATAGAGCGAGTCGTCCGCGCGGCTGTCCCACAGTCCTTGGTGGACGATTTGCGCGATTGCCTTGGCCTGGCGCCATGCGGCGGAGGACTTGTTCGGCTCGGGAATGCGGCCATTGCGGATGAAGGAGAACTGCGAACGCTGGGTGACAACGCCGCAATAATCGTCCGGGAACAGTTCCGAATCCGCCCGATTCACGACCACCTGGCCGACCGCAAGCTGCCCTTCGAGCGGCTCACCTCGCGATTCGAAATAGATCGCGCCTGCGAGGCATCGCATTTGCTGTGCCATTGGCGCATCCTGGCCCATTGAAGCGATAAGTTCGGGAAGAGAGGCGGCAGCCGGCCGCTCGCCGGCGCCTTCCCTATCCGCATCCAGCGGAGCGAAGCGCGGCAAGCTGTCATCGCTTGCCAGCTCGGAAGAGACGGCTTCGGTATCGATTGCGATCATGGCCGGCGCCGCGTCGGCCGCCCAGGCCCTATCGGTGAGGACCCCGCCATATTCCGCGCCCGCGAGCGCGGCGAAACTCAGTATGGGCAGCGCAAGCGCGCTCGCCCTGGAAAATGTAAAACTCATTTACCCCGTTGCTCAAAGCGGTGAGCGTGCCTGACGCAGGCATCGGATCGAAGCGGCCCTTGTTCCCGGGCCCGTGCACTTCCTCTCGACTGTTCTGCCGATCCGTATGTGTGGCCTGCCGGCCGCTCCCCGTCTGCGCGCTAATCCGTCTGCATTGCCATGCACAACGAACCGCCTGCGCTTTGTGGGAAGTCCGCGCGCAGATAGGGACGGCGAGGCTGAGGTCAATCGAAAAGTTCCCTAAAACCCGATAAAGCGTTCCGCATTGGCGATATCGAGCTCTACGATCCAGCTGTCGGTGTCCTGGTGGTGTCTGCGCTCAAGATACTCGGGAAATTCCGATGGGTTTTCATTGTCTTGGCGCTTCACCAGCGTCCATTCGCGCGTGCCTTCCAATGTCGGCATGCGTTCGTAAATTCTGCCCTGGGTGCCATGCTCGCAACAAACTACAAGGATCGTGCCCGCATCGCGTTCACCTCTTGCAAGGACGGTGGCGAAGCCGCCCTGGGCCTCGACGGCGCGAATCAGGCCGGATACTTCGAGATGGGCCGGGATTCGCCCGTCCATCGTCTCAGACCGCTTCAGTGCGGTAGCCGGGAAGCCCGGCTAGTGCGATCCGCGAGCGCATGAACGTGCCCGTGCCGCGGCCGATCTCGTCGCCTTCCGCGTCGATGAGCCGCGCCTCGGCAACGAACACCCGGCGGCGGCCGGATATCCAGCGCCCTTCGGCAACCACCTGGCCTTCGCGCACGGGCTTGGTGAAATGGAGATTGAAGCCGGTCGTCAGCAGGAAGCGGTCCGACACCAGCGAATTGGCGGCGTAAAAGGCCGCGTCGTCGAGCATCTTGAAATAGATTGTGCCATGGGCCGCGCCGGCAGCGTGATGCATCTCTTCGCCGATGGTGAACTCGATCCGCGAACGGCCGGGCTCGGGAATGGTCAGTTCCGAAGCGAAAGTCCGATTTATCGGAGCCGATGCATAAAGATGTTCGAGCGCGCGGAAATGGACCGCAGCGCCCGCCGCACCCTCGTCAAGCGGCGTCACGGGCGCTGACATTGCTGACCAGCGCAAAAAGCGCCTCGGCATCAGGCGCTTCGGTCATGGCCTCGTGCATGCCCTCCTCGCGGACCATGCGCGAAATCGCCGCCAGCGCGTGGA
The DNA here is from genome assembly GCA_036397575.1 of Alteraurantiacibacter sp. Classification (GTDB taxonomy): domain Bacteria; phylum Pseudomonadota; class Alphaproteobacteria; order Sphingomonadales; family Sphingomonadaceae; genus DASWIR01. Next base: position 3,571 of record DASWIR010000123.1, read on the forward strand.
GATGGGTTGCACCAGCATTTTCCGGCGAAAGCAGGCCGAACACCAAGTCTACCGGCATACCATCGGAAGATGCGAAATCGGCCGGCTCTTCCAGCTTGAGCATCGCCGCCACCGGCCGGCGTATTTCGGCAATCCGCGCATGGGGAATCGCTACGCCGCGCCCGAAACCGGTGCTGCCGAGCTTCTCCCGTTCCTCGAGATGTTCCAGCACGCAATCGGGATCGAGTCCGTAGGCAAGCGCGAAACGGTTCGCGAGCTGGATGAGGATCTCATTCTTCGTGCTGGCGCTGGTGAACGCCACGGCATTTCTGGTGATCTGAAAAATCGCAGTCATCTGTCTTCGAGCCAAACTCTACCCAGTTATTGCCGGTCCATGCTCGCCCCCCAAACGCCGCTTGCCCCGGGGAAAACCCAGTCCGTTGGGCGGAGAAAAGGGGAAAGCGGCCAACCGGCCATCAGGACGGTTCGACCCAACCGATCGAGCCGTCGGGGCGGCGATAGACCATATTATGACGTCCGGTGCCAGCGTTTTTGAAAAACAGCGCGTTCGTATGCCTCAGATCGAGCAGCATCACCGCATCGGAAACGGAGGTTTCCGGGATATCGATGCGGGTTTCGGCAATGACCGGCGGCGCGTCGCTTTCCACTTCGGCATCGGGCTGTTCCGCAGCGAACACCGTATAGGCGGCATCTTCTTCGATCGAGGCCTGCGCGGCCTGCTCATGCCGATCCTTCAGGCGGCGCTTGTAGCGGCGAAGCTGCTTTTCGATCTTGTCCGCCGCCTGGTCCAGCGCATGGTGCGCATCATGGGCCTGACCGTGGCTCTTGAGGATCAGCCCATGCATCACATGGGTCACGATGTCGCAACTGAAGGCATTGGACGGCGCCTTGCCGAAAGTGACGGTGGAAGACAGGGCGCGGCTGAAATATTTGTCGACGATCATGCCGAGACGCGCCGAAGCATGTTCCTGCAAAGCCGAACCGGTTTCCATCTGGTGGCCCGAGACACGAAGTTCCATTCTTTCCGTTACTCCTCCTAGGGCGCGAGGCGGCTCACCGCTGCCACACGGGCGATTCCAACGTTTCGAGAAACTCTTTGTGCCGTGCCAGTTCTTCCGCGCTGGCGGAATGCGGGCGAGCTGCGCGAAATTCGCGCTTCACGGTTACGCCCGCAACCGCAACTTCGGCCGTGACAGCCACTTCCGCGGTGAGGCCGAGGCCGATTTGCCGTCCGCCGGTCAGCTCGACATAGACTTGCGCGAGCAGTTCGGCATCGAGCAGCGCCCCGTGCCTGATGCGGTGGCTCCGGTCGATCCCGTAGCGGGTACACAGGGCATCGAGCGAATGTTTCGCTCCGGGATGGCGGCGCCGGGCGAGCGACAGCGTATCAACCATTCTTTCGCGGTCGACCGGGGTATGCCCGGCGATTTCCAGTTCCCGGTTGAGAAAGCCGAAATCGAAGCCGGCATTATGTGCAACAAGCGGCGAGTCGGCGATGAATTCGAGGAACGCAGCGACCTCTTCGGCGAAACGCGGCTTGTCCGCCAGGAAGGTCTCGGACAGGCCGTGGACGGCCTCAGCCTCGGCCGGCATTGCGCGGTCGGGATTGAAATATCGATGGAAAACCGCGCCGGTCGGCACCCGGTTGATTATTTCGATGCAACCGATTTCCACCATCCTGTCACCCGTTGCAGGGTCGAGCCCGGTAGTTTCGGTATCGAATACGATCTCGCGCATCATCTTCACTATGGCGACAAGTTGCGGCGAAACAAGGGTCCGGTGCAAGACTCTTTGGGGTCTGCATCCTCTCGGCGGCAGTTCAACTGCGCAGCTTTTCGACCAGAGCGGCAACCTGTGCGCGCGTTTCCTCAAGCGCGGTGCCGGTGTCGATCACATAATCGGCGCGGGCGCGCTTTTCCGCATCGGGCATTTGCAGTGCGAGAATATCGGCGAATTTTTCCGGGCTCATTCCCGGACGGGCAAGCACGCGGGCGCGCTGCACTTGCGCCGGGGCAGAGACCACCGCCACCCTGTCCACTTCCTCGAAACCGCCTTTCTCGAATAATAGCGGAATGTCGAAAAGCACCAGCTCCGCGCTGCCATGCTCGATCAGAAACTCCAGCCGCGCCGCCCGGACGGCGGGGTGGACGATCGTCTCGAGCCGCGCCATCGCCTCCGGATCCTCGAACACCATACCGCCGAGCTTTTCGCGGTTTACTCCCTCGGGACCGGTCGTTCCGGGGAATTCCACCTCGATGGCCGGCAGCAGCGAACCGCCGGGTCCCTGCATGCGCCGCACTTCGCGGTCGGCATCGAAAACCGGCACGCCTTGCGCTGCAAACATCTCTGCTACGGTCGATTTGCCCATGCCGATCGAACCGGTGAGGCCAAGGATGAGCGGACGCGTCATTGGGTTAGGATCGCGCGAAGGCCCGCGTCGCCATCCTCGCGCGGGGGGAGAGCGCCGAAGAATTTCTCGAAAGCCGCGGCGGCCTGACCCATCAGCATGGAAAGCCCGTCGACGGTCCGGAAGCCTCGCCTCCGCGCCTCGGCGAGCAGCGGGGTTTCCGCCGGATGGGTGACGATGTCGTAGACGATCGTCCCGGGCGGCGTGTGGCTGAAATCATAGGCCAAGGGCAGCTGGCCCGCCATGCCGAGCGGGCTGGCATTGACGAGAAGGTCGAGGCAGCCCTCGCGGTCGTCGAAGGGGAAATCGGTCTCATCCGCGAAATGGGCCAGATCGATGGCGTGCTGCTCGCCGCCTGGTACAAGTCTGTCGAGCAATTCCTGCGCCTTGGCGGGATTTCGCCCTGCCAGAACCAGCGTGAATCCCTCTTCGGCCAGCGCCGCGACGATCGCCCGTGCCGCGCCGCCCGTGCCGAGCACGCGCGCCATGCGAAAGAGATGCTTTCTCGCCAGCTCCGCCCGCAGCGGTTCGAGAAAGCCGGGCGCATCCGTATTGAAGCCTGCCAGAGAGCCGCCGCTTTCGCGAACAATGGTGTTTACCGCCCCGATCCGCTCGGCTGCCGGCTCCAGACGGTCAAGCAACGGAATCACTGCCTGCTTGTGCGGCATGGTGACGTTGCAGCCGCGCCAGTTCTCATCGTCTTTCCGCGCACGAAAATAGTCAGCCAGCCCCTGCGCCGTCACATGGCAGGCACGGTACTCGGCATTTACGACGAACTTCTTCAGCCAGTAATTATGGATCGCAGGCGATTTCGACTGCGCGATCGGATCGCCGATCACTTCGGCATAGGATTTGCTCATGCCGGAAGCTCTCCCTGGCCGCGCAATGCGCCAAGCACGGACAGCAGGGGCATGCCGAGCACGGTGAACATATCGCCCGAGATCGTCTCGAAGAGTTGCGCCCCGCGCCCCTCAATGCGGAACACGCCGACGCATTGTCCGACTTCGGGCCATTCGGCATCGAGATAGGAGTGTATGAATTCGTCCGAAAGGTGCCGCACCAGCAGTACTGCCACTGCATGATGGCACCAGAGCCGTTCGCCATCGCGGACCAGCGAGGCCGCGCTATGCAGCTCCATCTGCCTGCCCGAGAAGAACCGCAAATGCGCCGCTGCAGCGTCGCGGCTTTCCGGCTTGTCGAAACGGCGCCCTTCCACCGTAACGAGGGAATCGCTGCCCAGCACCAGCCGG
>DASWIR010000124.1:0-3468 GCA_036397575.1 Alteraurantiacibacter sp.
GGCGGCATTCCCTGCCACGGCAATTCGGCCGATCTGTGGAAGGAGGGGAGGCGCTTCGACGCGCCGAACCCGGAGCATCGCTAGCGCGCAAATGTCTCCAGGAAACGCCGCGCGATCGGGCTCTGGATTGCTTCGGCCTTCACGACCGAATTGCCCCACCAGACCGCTTCGGTGTTCGCAAGGACGATAAGGGTCAACCGCCTCTCGGGCACCTTGAGGTAAAGCGCCGAGTACCGCTTCTCGTCCCAGCCCGAATGCCACATCAGCCGCTGGCCGTTCCAGTCTTCCAGCCACCACCCCTGGCGATAGTCGCCGAGCGGACCGATTTTCATGTCTTCGATCCGCGTGATCGCGGCGCGCGGGAGGAACACGCCGGCATCGAACGCCATGTCGAAGGCGGCGATCGCGCGGGGAGAGGCCTTGATCCCGGCCGCCGCGCGGAAATCGTCATCGGACAGGGCCTGCTTCACTGGACGCCCGTCCTCAACATAGAATGGCGGGGCAAGGAAACGAAGCGCGTCTCCGCCTTCGGGATCGTGCCAACCGAGCGCGATTTCACGCATCCCGGCAGGCTCGGCGATGCGGTCACGCACGATCGCCCGCAGTGCCCTGCCACCTGCACCTGAGATTGCGCGATCGATCCGAGCGAAGGCGATTGGGTTATAGACGAAGGCCTCGCCGTTTGCGCGCATATCCAGCATGTCGGCCAGCGTCGTCTGCCTGGCGCAGTCCATCTGTGGGATTGTGTTGCCATCGGCGTCGGTTCCGCCCGACCCGAAGGGGATGGCAGAACCCGAAAGCCATTCACAGGTCTCCGCCCAACCCACATCGGCATCCATGAGCAAGCCGAGATCGAGACTGCCTGTCAGACTTTCGGCGACAATGGCCGTGGCTGCGATCGGCTTGGTGACCGAAGCGATCGAATAGGTTGTGTTCGCCGTGGTTGGCAGGTCGCCCTCGTCGTCATAAGTCCCGAAATAGCCTTCCCAAGCGATCCGACCGTCCCGCACGATCACCACGCTGAGCGAAGGTGTGAGCGTCTCCTTGCGGAACTCATCCAGGAATTCGCCAAACTCGCCGAATTCGTCATGCGCCGCAGCAGGCGCCGCCAACAGGGCCAGAAGGGAAGTGAGCGCGCCCTTCAGCACGATAGTGCCGCCACCCCTGGCAGGGTCTTGCCTTCCATCCATTCGAGAAAGGCCCCGCCCGCCGTCGAGACGTAGGTAAAACCGTCCGCCACGCCGGCGTGGTGCAGCGCCGCCACCGTATCGCCCCCCCCGGCGACCGAGACCAGCTGGCCTTCTGCGGTCAGCGCGGCAGCGGTCCTGGCCAGTGCCACCGTGGCCTCGTCGAAGGGAGCGATCTCGAAGGCGCCAAGCGGGCCGTTCCATACCAGCGTGCGGCAGGTTTTAAGCACGTCGGCCAGCGCTTCGGTCGCCTGCGGACCGATATCGAGGATCATCTCGTCCGCCGCGACCTCGTGGACATTGCAGGTGCGCAAGCTCGGCGGATTGGCGGCGAACTCCTTCGCCACCACCACGTCATAGGGCAGATGCACCGTGCAGCCGGCGGCGTCCGCCTTCTCCATGATCGCATTGACCGTATCGGCGAGTTCGTGTTCGCAAAGCGACTTGCCGACATCAATGCCGCGCGCAGCCAGGAATGTGTTGGCCATACCCCCACCGATGATCAGGTGCTCCACCTTGCCGACCAGGTTCTCGAGCACGGCGAGCTTTGTCGAGACCTTGGCCCCGCCCACCAGCGCCGCCACCGGCTTTTGCGGATTGCCAAGCGCCGCATCGAGCGCCTTCAACTCCGCCTCCATCGCCCGGCCGGCATAGGCGGGCAGGATGTGCGCAAGACCCTCCGTGCTCGCATGGGCGCGATGCGCGGCGGAAAATGCGTCATTGACGTAGAAATCGCCATTGGCCGCAATGGCCTTGGCAAATTCCGGATCGTTCGCCTCTTCGCCCGGCCAGAAGCGTGTGTTCTCAAGCAGGCCGATATCACCGTTGCTGAGGATCCCGATGGCCTGTTCGGTCACGGGCCCCGCGACTTCGGGAATGAACATGATTTCGCGGCCCAGCACATTCTCGACATCGCCCTGCACATAGCTGGTCGACATGGTCGAATTGCGCTGCCCCTTGGGCCGCCCGAAATGGGCGAGCAGAAGAACCTTGGCGCCGGCATCGGCGAGTTCGAGAATGGTCGGCGCGACCGCGCGCGCGCGCGTCAGGTCGGTGGCCGAACCGCCTTTCATCGGCAGATTGAGATCGACGCGAACCAGCGCGACCTTGCCGGTCACGTCGCCGAGATCGTCGAGGGTCTTGAAACCGGCCATTTCGCAGTGCCTTACAGGAAACTCGCCATCACCTTGGCGGTGTCGATCATACGGTTCGAGAAGCCCCACTCATTATCATACCAGCTGACCACGCGGGCGAGCTTGCCTTCCATCACCGAGGTCTCGAGGCTGTCGACCGTCGAGCTTGCCGGATAGTGGTTGAAGTCGCTCGAGACGAGCGGCTGGTCGGTATAGTCGAGCACGCCCTTCATCCTGCCTTCCGACGCGGCCTTGAGCGCGGCGTTGAGTTCCTCGGCGCTGGTATCGCGGCCAGGCACGAAAACGAGGTCGATGAGCGACACGTTCGGGGTTGGCACGCGCACGGACGAGCCGTCGAGCTTGCCGTTGAGTTCCGGCAGCACCAAACCAACGGCCCGCGCGGCTCCGGTGGTGGTTGGAATGATATTCTGTGCCCCGCCGCGCGCGCGCCGCATGTCGGAATGCATCTGGTCGAGCATACGCTGGTCGTTGGTATAGGAATGGATCGTGGTCATGAAACCCCGCTCGATCCCAACGACATCGTGCAGCACCTTGGCAACCGGCGCGAGGCAATTGGTTGTGCAGGAGGCGTTGGAGACGATGATGTCGTCCGCCGTCAGCACATCGTGATTCACACCGTAAACGACAGTCTTGAGATCTCCCTTTGCCGGAGCGGAGATCAGCACCCGCTTGGCGCCCGCCTCGAGATGGGGACGGCTTGCCTCGACGGACTGGAAGAAACCGGTGCATTCGAGAACGATATCGATGCCCATCTCGCCATGCGGCAGCTTGCCCGGCTCCCGCTCCTGCGTCACCGCGATTCTGCGCCCGTTGACGGTGATCGCGCCGTCGCCTGCCGTCACCGTGCCGGGGAAGCGACCATGGGTGCTGTCATACTGGAACAGGAGCGCGTTGGCCTTGGCGTCCGCAAGATCGTTAATTGCGACGAGCTCGAAATCGTCATCCGCGCGTTCGAGGATCGCCCGCGCAACGAGCCGCCCGATGCGCCCGAACCCATTGATCGCAACCTTGGTCGCCATGTGAAGAACTCCTGCTACTTACCGAGTTTATTAAGGATTTTGGGGACGATCGCTTCGACCGAGAAGCCGAAGCGGTGAAACAAGTCCTGGGCGGGAGCCGAGGCGCCG